>JBMNTM010000124.1:0-5272 GCA_050945735.1 Desulfosporosinus sp. | reverse complement strand
GAATCGTTAATACTTTTATCTTATTTTCTCCTATACAACAGTAAACATCGTAAAATTGTTAAGGCTTCTTCCATATCTTACTAAAGGTTACAAGAATTAAAAAGACAATTATTTGTAATAATAAGTTTAACGAAACGGAGGTTGATGAATATGACTGTTGCCTCTCAGGTAAAACAAACTCTGGCAAGCTTAAAAGGAGCTCGTGGTACATTAAATATGTATACAGTGCAAACAAGGGATGATGAAACTCAAGCAGTTTATAGCAAATCCCTAGAAATAACCGATAACATTATCAATGATTTAGAAAATCGATTGAAAGTTCTTGAATTTGAAGAACCACAATATAAAGGTATTTAACAAGGGGAGGCTACTATGCAGGAACAGCTATATGTCATTATAAGATCTCTGTCCCTATTTATATTGATATGGTTATCATTAAGACTAATCGGGAAAAGGAATATCAGCCGGGTAAAACCCTTAAATTTTATAAGTTACATTGTATTTGCCTTTGTAGCTGCTTTAATGTCCTTAAACCTAATTAATCTTATTTCCGGGTTTATAGTTATCCTAACGTGGCTTGCCCTTCCAATAATTATTGATTATCTATCTATTAAAAGTAAGCTAATACATCAGTTGATTAATGGTAAAGAAACAGTCTTAATCAAGCACGGCAAGATCATGGAAGAAAATTTATTACAAGTCAGAATGACTGCAGAAGACCTCCTATCAGAATTACGATCAAAGAATATCTTTAATCTTACAGACGTAGAGTTTGCAGTCATGGAGACAAACGGTGAGATTAATGCCTATTTAAAATCAGATAAAAAACCGGTCACTGCACACGATATAGGCCAAAAAACTGCGCCTCAAGCAGAACCACAAACAGTTATTATAGATGGAAACATTCTCCATGAGCCCTTATTTTCTTTAGGTCTTAACCAGGAATGGCTTAAAGCTGAACTTGATAAAATGGGAGTTGCCCTTGAAAATGTGTTTCTTGGCCAAGTCGACTCATCAGGCGACTTATTTCTTGACCTTTTTGATGATGCAGTTGAAATTCCACAACCAAAGGTTAAGGAGTTACTTTATGCAAACCTTCAGAAAATTCAAGCCGACCTTTCAACATTTTCTCTCCAAACTTTAGATAGAGAAGCAAAGGAAATGTATATGAAAAATTCCCAAAAGCTCGAGCACCTTCTTAATAATTTACGCCCTTATCTGTTAAATTGATGGGAGTGTCTGTATGTCTAATAAAAAGAAAAAGAAACTTACCCCTGCTCAACAGGAATATCAGGAATTTGCCCAGGTCAGAGAACCGAAAAGGCCCATTCTATTAAATTGCATCAAGGCTTTTTTTGTAGGAGGTTTTATTTGTGTAATCGGTCAAGCTATTCAGATGTTTTTTATTACATATTTTCATTTTTCCAAGGAAAATGCAGGCAACCCCACTGGAGCCGTAATTATAATGCTAACTATCTTACTGACCGGGTTTGGTGTTTTTGACCATATCGCCCAATGGGCTGGTGCGGGTACGATCATTCCAGTGACAGGTTTTGCTAATACAATGGCTTCTGCTGCTATCGACCACCGAAGTGAGGGTTATGTCCTTGGTGTTGGTGGCAATATGTTTAAAATAGCGGGTCCGGTTATTGTATTTGGTGTCTTCTCTGCCTTTATTGTCTCTTTAGTAGTCATAATTTGTAAAGCATTGGGTGTGATGTAAATGCTACACGGTCATCAAACTTGGGTATTTGATTCAAGACCCACAATTATTGCATCGGCAGCAGTCGGCGGTCCCTACGAAGCACAAGGTCCTCTGGCAGACGATTTTGATCTACTCCATGAAGATTTCTGGCTGGGACAAGATAGCTTTGAAAAAGCGGAAAAGAAATTACAAGAGCAAGCATGTGAGACAGCGATTAAAAAGGCGAATATGAAAAAGGAAGATGTTCAGTTTTTAATGGCAGGGGATCTGATGAACCAAACTGTCCCGAGCAGTTTTGCCGCCCGAACACTTGGTGTTCCTTTCCTTGGTCTTTATGGTGCTTGTTCTACATCAATGGAAGGCTTGGCTTTAGCTTCGCAGCTTGTCGACAGTGGATTTGCCAAAAACGTGCTCGTTTGTACATCCAGTCATAATGCGGCGGCAGAAAAACAATTCCGGTATCCAACGGAATACGGTTCTCAAAAGCCGCCTACTGCACAATGGACGGTTACAGGATCAGGGGCAGCTATAGTAACGGATCACGGAGATGGTCCACAGGTAACAACAGCTACTATTGGCCGCGTCATAGATATGGGCATTAGTGACCCTTTCAATATGGGGGCTGCAATGGCACCGGCTGCGGTTGATACAATTGAAGCACATTTCAGGGACTTAAAGAGAGACCCTTCGTATTATGATGTCATTGCAACAGGCGACCTTGGTAGAGTAGGTCATAGAATCGCCGGTGATTTATTGAAAAAGCATGACTTGAACATACCGGAAGAGATTTTAACAGACTGCGGTCTGTTAATCTATAGCCCGGATCAGCCTGTCGTTTTGGCAGGAGGAAGTGGCTGTGCCTGCGCTGCAACGACAACTTTTGGGCATTTTCTAAATCGCATGCGCAAAGGGGAAATAAAAAAATTATTAGTAATTGCAACCGGTGCCCTATTATCACCTATGTCTTATCAGCAGAATGAAAGCATTCCTTCTGTCGCGCATGCGGTTAGTATTGAACTATAAGGAGCTGTCACAATGGAACAATTTCTCTGGGCCTTCTTAATCGGAGGAGCTATTTGTGTAATCGGACAATTATTATTAGATGGTCTTAAATTTACCCCAGCTCATACTACAGTTACGCTGGTAGTTACCGGCGCAATTCTGGGAGGATTAGGCCTTTATGATCCTCTCATTAAATTTGCAGGTGCGGGAGCTTCTGTTCCTATCAGCAGTTTTGGAAATTCGTTAGTTAAAGGTGCTTTAAGTGAGTTTAATGCATCCGGTCCGATCGGAGTCCTAACCGGCATTTTTCAGGTTACCAGTGCGGGTATATCAGCGGCTATTATCTTTGCCTTCTTAGGTGCACTTTTCTTCAAACCAAAAGGGTAACCGGTGATACTCTGAAAGGAGGTGATTATAATGACGGTAGGAATACAGATGCAACAAGCTATTGCTACGGTTCAAAATGCTGCTGCAACCATGAAGACGTTTGCCTTGGAAACTCAGGATCAAAAGGCCAAACAGTGCTTCGAACGACTTGCTCAAACATTTGACTCTGCTCTTAATGAATTAAAAGGAAGAGAACAATATATTCAACAACAAGAACCTCAGTATAAGCAATAACCTGAAATCAGATAAAAATCAGATAAACCGACAATTAAAATAGAAGAAGGTATCGCAAACTACTTTTATTGCAGTTTACGATACCTTTTTGGTATATCGAGTATGTTTATCGAGTTTTGGGATCAGATATTATAATTATAGAAATATTATAGTTATTGAAAAAAACAAGGGTTGATGCTCTACGAGCTATGTTCGTTATGGAGCAGCACCTTTTGTGTAGCTTATATAATATTTTTTATAATAATTAATTAAACTCTACATCAATTTTACGTCCTGTAGGATGTTGGTCTTTTTGAAATGTTAATTCTAAGACACCATTTCGATAACTCGCATGTGCTCCTTCCGGATTAACCGTAGTTGGAAGAGTTATCTTTCGGATAAAAGTACCGTAATAACGTTCAGAATGTCTGGACGTACGCTCCTCATCATGTTGAACCCGTTTTACTTCCCCGTGGATGGTTAACATATTATCATCAACTTGAATATTGAGATCATTTTTATTCTCAATTCCTGGGATTTCTGCGGTGACAATCACTTTACTCGGTGTTTCTTCCACATCGACACGATACAACCACTCTGAAACATCATCTTTTCCACGGCGCATAAACATCCTATCCATTTCGTTCCAAAACGGTTCGAATAAGCGGAAAGGTTCATAAGGGATTAAAGCCATTCTATATCACCTCTTAATTTTTTATAAATATAGTATGGCTTACGATCATGCAAATTATTCAATTGATATCTTTTTAAAGCACTTCCTACGTACATTTTTAGTCTACTATTAGATTATCAGAACCCTTTTATAAATAGGGGGGAGAATGCACCTGTCTAAATTCCTTTTCCGGGACAGCTAAAAGCTGATCGAGAGTTTGTAATATTTTTAGCTTATCTTCCGGTATATAACCATTTACCCAAGCAAAATTTGAGAAATGATCACTGAGTAATATACAGGGGCCTTTTAAATTAGTAATCAATAGTTTAGTTTCTTCTAATGCCTCATGGGGACTAAGTAATTGAAAGCGTCCTTGCTGGATGTCATTATAAAGTGGAGTGCCTTCATATGGAATAAAAGTGCGTAGCCGAACAAAGTCTGGCGTAATAGCATTAAGCACTCGGGCACTTTCCAGGGCATGTTCCCGGGTTCGTTCACGTCCCCCAATTCCTATAAGGATATATTCGCTCAGTTCAATTCCGGCTTCTCTTACCTTTAGTCCCTGTTCAATCATTTCTGAAGCTGTAAAGCCTTTTATTATTCTGCGCAAAACTTCGTCATCGCCACTTTCCATTCCGGAGTGAATACGGGTCAACCCAGCCTCCTTCAGGCGACACAATTCAGTTAGTGTTTTTAATTTAAGGATTTTAGCTGACCCATAAACTGTAATACGTTTCAGATAGGGAAACAGTTCACGGGCATAATTCAGGATTTCCACCAGCTGATCTGTTTTCATGACAATTGTATTTCCATCTGGAAAGAAGAGTGTCTGGACTCGGTCACCATAATAGTTTTGCGCCATTAACAAGTCCTCTTTGATGTCAGAAACAGGTCGGATGCGAAATTTTGTGTTTTTATACATTCTGCAAAAAGTACATTTATTATGAGGACAGCCAATGGTTGCTTGAATTAACAAGCTCTCGGCTTCACTGGGCGGACGATAGATTGTTCCTTCATACCGCATAACAAGACTCCTCTCATAAGATTACTTATTGCTGTCAACTATTAATCAAATCTGCTTGTTTCCCCAATTTTACCTTAAGTTTAGTATATATACCATAAGTATAATCTAAAACATAGCAGAAAGCGAAACAGCATAAACGGATGTGGACTCAATAACTAATTACATAATAATCCAATATCGGGGAAATATATCTTTATCCTAATAATTGCAAAGGAGAGTGATAAAATGGTCCAATATGAAGGTAAAATAATGAGCAAAGATCTCTTTC
>JBMNTM010000123.1:0-5280 GCA_050945735.1 Desulfosporosinus sp. | reverse complement strand
ATCCTCCTAAAGTGCAAGGTTTTTAGCCAATTTTTCAATATTTCCTTGCATTAGAATTCGACATATAGACCCTATAACCCTTGTAATTTCGCGATTTTTAGCTATTCAGCAAGCCCCAATTAAAACGGCTGATGTAACAAGTATACTGCCTATAAGATACTTTATACGATTTCGAATACTATTCCTCATCAAATACACCCGGGATAAAAGACCATTCACAAACAATCCTTCCTTTTTTAGCCCCGATAGGCGTAATGCACCGTCTCTTATTTACTATACTACAGGACTACAGGATTATCCAACAATCATTAAATCTCCGCAGCCTACTTTCTTAATATACACAGTGCGAAATTCCTAGAAAAGAAAAAGGAACTGACATTTTTATAAAATAAAGAGACAACCTATTACATCACCAGTCATTACAAGAACGATGTATAAGTTGTCTCTTCTAATTTACAGGACCCCAAAATTCTAAGCTTTTTAGTTCTGCTGAGGTTGTGAATATTGAGGATTGTTCCGGGTATGGTCATTATATCCCGGTGCAACCTCTTTCATGCCGTTCGGGTTCGGATCTTTTCCATACTCTGCAGGCCCACCATACTTTTCATTTGGATTTTCTTCATATGAGATTTCATTCCCTTGATTCCAAGGACCTCGACTATCGCCAACTCCTGTTGACATATTCATATATTTTTTCGAGAAATCTGAATCACGGAAATCTTTGTTTACTCCACTCCCTGTTAGGGTCTCGATGGCTTGCATAAACGAGAAGTTATGTGATTCCTCACGGCTTAAGAGGAAGCGAATCATATCTTTAACTCCTGGGTCGTCTGTCTGTTGAAGAAGACGTTCATAGACTAGCTTAGCTCGTAATTCCGCCCCCGCATTTGAAGTAAGATCTGTGTAGAGATCTCCTGTTGAATTTACAAAAGTTGACGACCAAGGTACTCCAGCAGAATTAATCAGCAGAGGACCTCCTCCAAGCACAGCCATATGATTTGCCGGAAAATCTTTAGGAATAGTATCGACGGGGCCAATCAACATTCCCAGACATTCTCCGACCATTTCTAAATGGCTTAACTCCTCTGCTGCAATATCTTGCAGTAAATCCCGTATTTGCACATTGTTACACCCTAAACTTTGTGAAAAATACTGCATGGCAGCTTTAAGCTCGCCGTTGCCACCGCCAAATTGCTCCAGTAATAAAACAGCAAAGCGTGGATCAGGTCTATCTACATGCACCGTATACTCCATATCTTTGATATGTTTAAACACTATTGACATACCTCCTTCTTACGTTAATAAAATTCAAATTTCAGAATTAGTATTTAGTTTATATCTAAGAATTATCCTGACAAATTTTGTTTTAAGAATTATTCATTCCCACTCCAAAAATGCTCTCTCCACATTTCGGACAACACCCTTTATTTAGGCGATTAATTATAAAAGAGTCGCGTAAAATTACAGATTCTCCACATCGAGGACAAAATGTCGTGCCACCGCCCCTGACATTTCCTAAATAGACATAGGGAAGATACTCTTTGGCTATAGTCCACAAGCGTTCTAAAGTTTGTCGATCCGTTGGTGGAAATGTAAGCCGATAAGCCGGGTGATAACTACTTAAGTGCCAAGCGAGAGGAACATCGAGCCGGTATAGCCAGCGAGACAATTCCCTAATCTCTTTCGGATCATCATTAGCTCCTGGAATGATGAGAGTTGTCAGTTCAAGATGGACACGTCCGACAAAACGCTCAACATTATCTAAAACCCAAGCCAGTTTGCCCTTGCAATAGTGTTTATAAAATTCTTCCGAAAATGCTTTTATATCAATATTGACTGCATCCAGCCATGGAATCAATTCTTCTAAAAAGTATGGCGAAATCGTTCCGTTACTGACCAATACTACTTTTCCCCCATGCGCTCGTACCAGAGGAGCGGTATCCCGGATCATTTCAAACCATACGCTTGGTTCTGAATAAGTAAAACACAGCCCCAATGAATTTTTTTCCTGCCTGGCAAGTTCTGCAAGTTCAGCTGGAGTAACCTTTCTTCCTATTTGGTATTGTTGGGATATTTCGTAATTTTGACAGAAAGAACAGCTTAGGTTACAGCCAAAGCCCCCAACCGAGAAAATCCAAGAACCTGGATAGAAATGATATAGAGGCTTCTTCTCAATCGGATCCAAATTCCAGGCCGCTACTTCACCATAGGTTCGGGATACAATTTCTCCCTCTCTGTTTTCCCGTGCCTTACACCGTCCCGTTTGCCCATGCCGTAATTGACAATGCTGTGGACACAAAAGACAACTTGCGCTATAGGAGTATCGATTATCAACAATGGAATTATCGGACTTGTTAAGATGATTTAAATGATTTATACTATCATAATTATTCATAATGTCTCACAACCTCAAAACGCCAAAGTTCCACTGGGTCTTCTGCAGCAATCCCAGCTTTTTGTTTGGATATACTGATTTGCTCCGCTACCGTATCGACCCCTTCCAAACGAGGAAGCAATAGACCACTTTTCTCGTGCTGACGAACAACTACTCCATACCGCCAGGGATCTAATTCTTCCGGTCCGTCAATCTTCTCAAGTTCACCCAGGACATCCACTGTAATGCTCAAAGTATCTAGTTCATCTACTTGGACTGGGTGAAAACGAGGATCTTCTGTTGCAGCAGCTAGTGCATTATGTTGAATTTCCAGTGCTAGATTATCCTGCCAGGGCCTGATCGTTCCGATACATCCACGCAGCTGCCCATTGTGGTTGAGAGTTACAAAACATCCTCTCCGTACACCAAACTCGGATGAGGATACGTCGAGAAAATCCAGCAGACTAAGGTCATCCTTATGCAAATAGGCTTTTATGCAACTTCTTGCCCACTTTGGCAATGGTGAAGAATGATACAAATCCGCTACCAAGTATCCTACACCGAACGTCCCTTCGTAAGACAAAACTTCAGGTGCTCCTTCTTTGGCAGCTAGTGCCAAGCGAAGACTCCGGTAGCCACATTCTCCCGCTTTCTCGACAAGGTCTACAGGTAAATAAAAGATTTTTTTCGCATCCCTTTGGAGTGCCTGTACCACGGATTGATCAAATTCAGGGCCTGCCGGATCAAAGCCGTAAGGACCATCTTGCTTTAAGCGATGCGATAAGTCACCGCTGGCAAGCAGTGCATAGCGACCAGGCAGTTTATCCAGAATCTGCCCTATTCGCAAACCATATTCATCTGGTTGATCCAAGGGCATTCCCAAAAGTACAACCTTTCCATCCCAACCCGCCTTTTGCAGAAAATAGAGTGGCACCAGTGCACCATGATCTAAAGACCCCTGAATGGAAATAATTCCAGGCAAGTCCTTTTGAAATTGCGCAATCACCTCTGCATCGCTATTAAATATAAAACTTAACTGTGCAGCTCCAAATTGAGCAAAATTTCCTCGGACAACTGCATTAATTAAAAGTGTAACCCCTTCCTTTACAAGCTGTGCATGAGGAGAAACTATTACAACCGTCTCGATCCCCGCGCGAACTAGACGACTTGAAATTTCTTGGTAGGCATCCAAACTTGCTTGGCATTGATATTCTTCACCACGCCCGATCTCCGGAACGAAAATTGGTGGATGTGGAACAAATACCGAATAAACTAAACTCATAAATCCAGCACTCCTTTTGCCTTTTGAGTAAATATTTCTATTTTACCCTGTTCTCCCGCTAACATTCAAAATCTGTTTCTACCTTTCGTTCTTGACAGGGCCACAAATATCCTGCCTATTCGTATTATTTAAACAAATTGAGTCTTAAGTACAGCTATATTAAAAAATTTAAACTTTTTACTTGGTTTTTACTGAAATTATGTGACACGTTTGCCTAAGGGCGCTATTATTGAAATTGAAGCGCTTGCTCTGGCTGAATAATTACCACCATAATAAGGAACATTTGGTTAAATGATGAATAAAGTGTTATAAATGGTATTACAAACCAAATTATTCATTTTATATAAAGGGGGACTTACGCATGAGATCGTTGATAGGGCAACGGGGTTATTTTCCAAATCAGCAAAACAAGTTCTCCCCTATTCGGCAACAAGGTAACCATGTTCAGGGATCAAGACCATCGCCCGTTCAACAGCCGAATCATATACCGGCTACCCGCCAGATTGTTCAGCCACTATCCAAACTCACTTCTTCCAATCAGCAACAATTTTCAAAAATAGCGAAACAGCCAAATACTTCTGCTCCGGCATCTTCTCAACTCTGGCAACAACAAGTAGGAATTTTCCTAAAACAATACGGACCTTCTCTTATAAGACAATTCGGGCCTCCTTTGGCCCACAAAGTAGGCTTACCCATTATCCGTCACTATGGTCCTCCCTTAGCACGCAAAGTAGGAATTCCCTTGGCTAAACGTATCGGTACTCCTCTTGTACGCAAAGTATTTCTTCCGCTCGCTAAACGAGCCGGATTTGCACTTATTCGACGACTGGGAATACCGTTTTAAGCAAATGCCCCTAAGATCTAATTACCTTTTTAATCATTACAAACAATTTAACTTTATGCATGGCCAATCTAGTTACCTTGAGGATTTGGTATAAAAAAGCACCAACGTTTTCTAACTTTGGGGCTTTTGCTTTTCTGAGGAAAAATTAGCTTCAATGTTGGATATATAAGGTTTATTGAATATAAAAGTTTAAAAAGATCCCGACATACTGAACATACAGTATAGCGGGACCTTTTTAGATACTACCTTAGCTCGCACAATTCAACCAAAATATTATTACCCAACCCCTTTCAGCCTTCCTAACGAACGTTAAGATGCCTCATCAAAGCTTCCCCTTCTTTAAATTGTTGGGCAAGAATTTCTTGAACACCCTCCAGGATTGTCAATATTTCAGGATATTTAATGCGATACATAAGTTTTAAGCCAACCTTAGTTGCTACGATAAGATTTTGTTTACGTAAAATGCTTAAGTGTTGGGATAAATTAGACTGTTCAATACCTAAATCTTCGATTAGCGAACAAACACAGATTTCCTCTTCATTTTTAGCTAGTCGTTCAAGGATACGTAACCGTGTAGGATGCGCTAAAGCTTTAAAAAAATCACTTTTCAATGATGTAATCTGATCTTCCACATTAACTCCCTCAAATCTATTTTTATTACATATCATGCTCATCAATTCCTTAATTTATAATAATATTGATTCCACTGCAAAAACAGGTTGTTTAACCCCTATGGGGGTTTTCAATAGTAAAAATTGTCTTGAGCAGATAGCTCAAAAA
>JBMNTM010000122.1:0-5296 GCA_050945735.1 Desulfosporosinus sp. | reverse complement strand
CCAATACAATTATGGATACTTTTTTGAATGCAATTCCACCGTCCCTAAAACAGCGATTGCTTCTTGTCGCCTGACATTGCTGTTTAACTAAGGGTTTGCTTTATATTTATTGGTGGGAAAGTTGAGTAAATAAGTAAAGTAGCAGAATTAAGTGTCTTGCCGCAGGCTAAAAGGAGGTTTGGCAGTCCAGCTTCTAGTTTAAGAACCATAGTTTTACTAGTTATTTTGCTTAATCCGCTTGCTTACAAAGAGTAGCGATTAAATTATAAAGAAGGAGAAATTAATATTTAATCCGATAAGGACGTGTGTCATTGAATACCGAAGTTTACAAATTTCCCTCAAGCAGTGGTTCTGATCGTATAAAGAATATTTTTAATAATGTTATAGAAATTTCCAAGAGAATATGCAAATTAAAATTGCAGAATGGGGATATTGCCGTAGATTGTACAATGGGGAACGGCAATGATACTGCCTTTTTATGTCAATTAGTAGGCGATAAAGGAAAAGTATATGCTTTTGATATCCAAGAACAAGCATTAGCGAGTACAAGTAAAAAGCTTGTAGCATTAAATTATCTTGATAGGGCTAGGTTAATCCTTGATGGCCATCAAAATATAGATAAATATGTAACTGAGCATGTTAGATTAATAATATTCAATCTTGGATATCTGCCAAAGGGAAATCATGAAATTACTACCACAAAAGAAAGTACCTTAGAAGCTGTTCAGAAATGTTTACAGCTCCTTGAACCCAATGGCATCATATTACTTATCGTCTATCCCGGGCATGAAAATGGCAGAATAGAAAAAGAAGCTTTAGATAGCTTTACGGTAAAATTAAATCAAAAAGAGTATAACGTGGCTAAAATTTCGTTGGTAAATCAGATTAATAATCCTCCCGAACTGATTTGTATTGAGAAAGTATATCGTAAGGATAGGGGTCAGGGGTGTTAGGTGATTCCCTTTGTCTCAAATACTAACCGGCCATGCAGCCATACCTGCTTAATGTCGAACTCTGATGATAAACGGATAAATGTCGCTTCCTTATTTAGTTCGAGACTGCCCACCCGGTGATCAATCCCTAATAGTTTGGCAGGATTAAAAGTTGCATAACGCACAGCCTCTGGCAACGGGCAGAGAAGCTTTTGCACCAACATTTTTATACCCTGACGCAAGGGATAAGCACTGCCGGCGATCGTCCCATCAGGCAACTGAACTATTCCCTGACGTACATTGGTTTTTTGTCCCCCAAGCTCGTATTCTCCATCCGGCATGCCCATGGCACGTGTGCTGTCCGATACCAAACAAACCCGTTCTAACGGTTTATTCCTTAATACCAGTTCAATAATTGCCGGGTGAATGTGTACCCCATCAGCAATGATCTCCATGGTTACCGTTTCATCCAGTAAGGCTTTCGTTAAGAGGCCTGGATTACGGTGATGAATTGTGGGCATAGCATTAAACGTATGCGTAATATGCCGCACACCCCACTGTACGGCCTTCTCCATCTGAACGTAATCGGCGGCCGTATGTCCAGCCGAAGGGACTACACCATGAGACAGGCAAATATTTGTTAGTTCTTGTCCATCCGGGCGTTCGGGTGCAAAAGTAAGTATCTTAACAAGGTTTGGAAATTCGCGCAGTATGTTTTCAATGAACTGTGCACTCCCGTCCTTAGCTCCATCCCCATCCCGCTCCCAAATCATTTCCATTGCATGTGCACCACGGAACTCTGCCGCTAAAAAGGGGCCTTCTAAATGTAGTCCTAACATTTCCGCACCTTGGAAGTGGTCCTGGTGAAAATTTACGGCATTTTTTAATACCCGCTTAAGCTGTTCTGGGCTGCAAGACATCGTTGTGGGCAAAAAAGCTGTTGTGCCTTCTTTAAGCAGGGCAATAGCCAGATTCTGCAAAGTTCCTTTGGTACCATCCATGATATCACTTCCGCCGGCTCCATGCACGTGCGTATCGATCAAACCGGGGATCAATAAATCCCCGTGCATATCCCACACGTTTGTATCCTGTAAAGCTTGTCGTCCACAAAAAATGATTTGCGAAGCATCTTCAAAGATTTCTCTCAGAATACCATTCCGCCAGATCATTCCACCATAGCAAATACGATTTGGCAGAACCAATGTTGCGTTAAGTGCCATACCCTGATCCATTTAATGCCTCCAGAAACTATAGATTTTCTATAACATTGATTATTTACTGTATACTTTATTTTACTTTAACATGATTTGACAAGTTCCTATTATTAATGTATACTAATCTTGTTAAGAGGGAGTAGTTGAATTACAAAGGCAACATACCCGGCAGGGAAACCTACCTGTCTTTGTAAACCTTGTAGGTGACGAGACTTTTAACATGGCCTAGTTTGGCTATGTTAAAAGTCTTTTTTGGTTAGTCGTAAAGCACAGACGCTCGAGGATGGCGGGAAGGAACCATATTGATTGTTTAAGGAGGAAAATCAGACGTGGATTTTTATCAAAAGGATGCACAACAAGTAGTTGAGGAATTAAAGAGTAATGAAGAAAGGGGATTATCAACAGCTGAAGTTGAAGCGCGTGCTCAGCTTTATGGGAAAAACACTTTTACCCCTAAAAAGAAAGCAAGCTTTATTAAAAAGGTATTTGAAAACTTAAAAGAGCCTTTGATTGTCATTCTCCTGGTGGCAGCCTTTATATCCCTGGCAATGGGTCATATCCCGGATGGATTGGGAATCTTAGTGGCCGTCTTACTTGCCACATCGATTTCCATCATTCAAGAGGGTAAATCAGATAAAGCTTTTGAAGCTTTAGCAGCTCTGAGCGAAGATATTCGGGTAAAAGTGATTCGAGATGAGCAAATTAAATACATATCCCAAAGTGACCTTACTGTGGGCGATATTATTCATTTGGAAACGGGTGATAAAGTACCTGCCGACGCAAGAATACTACATCGCTCCAATCTCGGCGTTGATGAATCAATGCTTACGGGTGAAGCCGAACCGGTTACCAAAATAACCGCTAAAATTGAGAGAGAAAATTGTCCTTTGGCAGAAAGACTAAATATGCTTTATTCCGGTACAATGGTAGTTGAAGGAAGAGCAATTGCTATTGTCACTACCATTGGGGATAAAACCGAAATGGGCAAGATTGCTGATGAACTGAAAGGAGATTTAACCTCTGAGACTCCGCTTCAACAAAAATTAGCAGATCTGGGTAAAAAGATTTCCATTATCGGGTCAATAGTGGCAGCCGGAATCTTTCTCTTTGAAGTGTTCCATATGTATCAACAAGGAACTCTGGGCTTGGAAAATATAAAAGATGCTTTTGTGACGTCCGTGGCCTTGATCGTTGCGGCAGTGCCTGAGGGCTTGCCGACCATGGTGGCCATAACCTTGGCCTTCAATATGCAGAAAATGGCTAAAAATAATGCCTTGGTTCGCAAGTTGATTGCTTGTGAAACAATTGGCTCAGTGAATGTAGTATGTTCAGATAAAACAGGTACCTTGACTGAAAACAGGATGACCGTAATGGATGTCTGGTGTGATGGGAAAGACGCCGCGCCGAATAGCGTACCCTGTGAAATAATGCTGGAGAATTTTTGTGTAAACAGTACGGCCGACATTTCAAAAGAAGGGGATAGGTACACCTTCCTTGGTAATCCAACTGAGTGCGCCTTGCTGGTTTGTGCAGATAAAAATAAGATCGATTATCTGGATTACCGTAAACGATTTGGTGAGCCGGTAGCGGATTATAATTTTACTTCGGCAAGAAAAATGATGTCCACGGCTTATGAAAAAGAGCAGGGTTTCCGCTTCTATACAAAAGGTTCCCCTGAAAAGGTATTAAGTATTTGTAACCGGATTCTCTATAATGGGGCTATTATCCCCATGACGGAGGAACACAAAAAAGTCATCGAAGAAAAAATAGTCAAACTCGAGAATCAAGCTAGAAGAGTTCTGGCTTTCGCTTTTAATGATTTTGAGGCTGAACCACATTGGGAAGATATATATAATGTAGAAAAGGACCTTATTTTTCTGGGCTTTATCGGCATAGAAGATCCCCTGCGGCCGGATGTTAAAGAAGCCATTAATCGCTGTCGCCAAGCCGGCATAGCTGTAAAAATTTTAACAGGTGATAACATAAATACGGCAAGAGCGATTGCCCATCAACTGGGAATCGTGAAAGATGACTCTTTAGTCCTGGAAGTAACGGATATCGATGAGATGACAGATCAGGAATTAAAGAGTAAGCTTGGTAAAATTGTGGTTATTGCCCGTTCAAATCCTACCGCCAAAATGAGAGTTGTCAAACTCTTAAAGGAACTAAATAACTCAGTGGTGGTAACCGGAGATGGTATTAATGACGCTCCCGCCTTAAAATCAGCCGATGTTGGGGTTGCAATGGGGATAGCGGGAACGGAAGTATCTAAGGAAGCCGCCGATATCGTGTTATTAGATGACTCATTTTCCACAATTGTGAACGCAATCAAATGGGGCAGAGGTATTTATGAAAACTTCCAACGCTTTATTACCTTCCAGCTGACAGTTAATGTTGTCGCCTTTGTCACCGTGGTTTTAGCGGAATTCTTTGGCCATCCAATGCCCTTTACGGCCTTACAGCTCTTATGGGTAAATATTATTATGGATGGACCGCCGGCCCTAACCTTGGGTTTGGAACCGCCACGCGAGCATTTATTAACAAAACGCCCTATCAGGAGAGATGCCTCTATCGTTACGAAGGACATGTTGTTTAAAATAATTGCTAATGGCTTATTTATTGTATTTGCCTTACTATTCCTTATGGACACGCCGGTTCTCGGTGGTACCGCTGCACAACAGTCGACTATCGTGTTTACTTCGTTTGTAGTGTTTCAGTTATGGAATGCCTTTAACAGCAGGGAGTTTGGAGCTGCAAGCATTTTCCCCAATATTTATCGAAATAAAGTAATGGTCGGGGTCGTGTTTTTAACTTTTCTCATCCAAATCTTAGTTACCCAGTTTGGTGGAAATGTCTTCAAAACAGTACCACTTGAATTGGAAATATGGATTAAGATTATTTGCTTTACATTTAGTGTTGTGATCTTTAGTGAAGTGGTTAAACTTCTAATGAGAATCATTCAAAAGACCGTGTCTAAACCTAAACAAGAATAGAATTCTCTATGTCACCCAATAAAAAGGCTTAGGAACACTCCCTTAATAAACTAATTATTTCTTCAAATATCTCTTGTTTTCACAGTATTTCATTTTATTCACGAACAGCATATCTCTTGATTATTACATCTTTGTGTAATTCTGGATGACGATGGGT
>JBMNTM010000121.1:0-5325 GCA_050945735.1 Desulfosporosinus sp. | reverse complement strand
AACAGGGGGGTTATTCATAATGGCTAGAAAACAAACAGCTTTGCGGCCTTATTTTGAAAAAATGCCCGAAATCGGGAAGGCCTTGACTGAGCAAGAAATAAGGCGCAGTAAAGCAAATATAAAATTTATCCAGGAACAAGAGGATATTATTAAGCAAGAAGTTGAAAGGGTTAAGAATGCAGGTGTTCCAGCCGAATCAATCAGGAAAAGGGGTCAGATGACTGCTTACGATCGGATAGAGTATTTGGTTGATCCTGGTACGTGGTTACCTTTGCATACACTTTATGACCCAGAAGAAAACGAAGAAGGTTGTACGGGTGTTATTGACGGGCTGGGCAAAATTGAAGGAAAATGGGCTGTAATTATTGCTTTTGATAATAAGATCATGGCTGGGGCTTGGATTGCCGGACAAGCTGAGAACATTTTAAGAGTAACTGACTTGGCCAAAAGGCTTAATGTTCCTTTAGTCTGGCTCACTAATTGTAGTGGAGTTAAATTAATGGAGCAAGAGAAAGTATATCCCAATCGACGCGGAAATGGAACTACTTTCTTTAGACATGCAGAATTGAACCGTTTGGGAATTCCTGTCTTGAATGCTATTTATGGGACAAACCCTGCTGGGGGAGGTTATCAGGGAATCAGCCCAACTATTCTTTTGGCTCATAAGGATGCCAACATTGCAGTTGGCGGAGCGGGAATTGTTGGCGGCATGAATCCTAAAGGTTATTTTGATGAAGAAGCCTGTCAAGCATTAATCGAGGCAACCAGAGGATTTAAAGCTAAGCCCCCTGGACGAGTAGAAACTCATTTTGATGACACTGCATATTTTAGGGAAGTTCATGATACCGAAACAGGTGTCCTGGATGGAATTAAAGATTATATGCGTGCTATTCCGGTCTATGACCCAGTATTTTTTAGGGTTGCTGAACCCGCTGAACCTAAGTATCCCGTCGAAGATCTAAATATGCTTGTTGCATCTAATCAAAAAAGGCCCTATGATGCTATTCAAGTATTATCTCGTCTTGTGGATAATAGTGAGTTCATGGAGTACAGGCCTGATTACGGTCCGGAAGTATTTACGGGAGTAGTTAAAATTGATGGATTCCCTGTTGGAGTAATCGGCAACAGACAAGGGCCATTACCTAATTATCCGGAGTACGCAGATGGGGCCTATATAGGAATAGGCGGTAAACAATATCGTCAAGGACTCATCAAACAATCCGAATTTGTCACTTTCTGTGGTCGGGATAACTTGCCAATCATTTGGCTCCAGGATACCACTGGTATTGATGTGGGCGATATCGCAGAGAGGGCAGAATTACTTGCTTTAGGTCAGAGCTTGATATATTCCATTGAAAAAACTGATATTGCTATGATGTGTATAATTTTGAGAAAGGGATCTGCCGCTGCTCACTATATTATGGGTGGTCCGCAGGCCAATGAAAACAACGCCTTTACGCTTGGAACGCCGTTGACCGAAATTTATGTAATGCACGGGGAAACTGCTGCTAGTGCTTCTTATTCTCGAAGACTGGTTAAGGAACAGGATGCCGGTAGGGATTTAGACCCGGTTATCGAGAAAATGAATGAAATGGTTCAGCAATATCACGATAAATCAAGACCGGTATTCTGTGCTAAGATGGGCTTTGTGGATGAGGTAGTATCTCTTCCGGATTTACGGAAATATGCCGTTGGCTTTGTAGCCGCAAATTATCAAAACCCCAAATCTATCACTCCAATTCATCAGATGATTTTACCGAGGATAATTAAGGGATAAGCATTGAGTATTCATGCTCAGTGAGAGAAAATTAATATTATGGGAGGGACTAAAATGGATTTTGCACTTAGCGAAGAACAAAAGATGGTTCAAGAGATGGCTCGCAAATTTGCTGAAACGGAAATTGCTCCTTATGTTGAAGAAGATGAAGAAAATCATTATTATCGGAGAGAGATCCTCACGAAAATGGGTGAATTGGGCTTATTAGGGTGGAGTATACCGGAAGAATATGGCGGCAATGGCATGGGTTGGATGGAAGCTGTAACTGCTTTATATGAAATATCTAAAGTTCATACTTCCTGGAGACTTAGTATCAGCGGCAATTGTTGGGGACCTGCCATGACCATAAATGAATGGGGTACTGAGGAACAAAAGCAAAAGTGGATTCCTGACCTTTGCAGCGGCAAGGCAGCAGGTAGTTTTGCAATAACTGAAGCTAACACGGGTTCCGACGTGGCAAGTATGAAAACTTTTGCTGAAGATAAGGGCGACCACTGGTTAATAAATGGCTCAAAAACCTGGATCTCAGGTGGTCACACCAGTGATACCGGACTTCTCTTTGCGGTCACAGATAAAGGCAAAGGTGCTAAGGGATTATCCTGTTTTGTCATCGACTATAATAATACCCCGGGTGTTGAAAGAATCCCTATGCACAGTAAGGTTGGTATGTGGCCCGCGCCAACTTCTGAATTGATTTTTGACAATGCAGTGGTTCCCAAGGAAAACTTATTAGGTCCTCTCAATAAGGGCTTCCAAATTTGCATGTGGATGTTAAATAATACTCGTATGGGTTGTGCAACTGGTTCGGTAGCGCTTGCAGCAGCGGCGCTTGAAGGTGCATGTCAATATGCTATGGAACGTACTCAGTTTGGTGTACCAATTGGAACGTTCCAAATGATTCAACAACAGATTGCCGATATGAAGCTCGAAGAAGAAGGTGCCCTATGGATGGTTTATCATGCTGCCTGGCTTAAAGAAAACGGATTACCCAGTCAACAGGCAACTTCGATGGCTAAGCTGGCGGGTTGTAATGCAGCGGTTCATGGTGCCAACTTGGCTATGAAGATTTATGGTGCCTTTGGTTATTCTACTGAATATCCTTGCGGTAGATGGCTTCGCGATGCCAAGCAATTCGAAACCTTAGAAGGAACATCTAATATTCATAATCAAATCGTTGCTAAAATTGAACTTGGGCTTCAACCAAATAGATAGTAGGATGGAAGGAAAATAGTATGTTGCGTGTGGGGCAAGTGATGTCACGGCTTTTCATATCTATCCTACTATCGAAGATGCAATGGCTTTGATGAATGGGAAAGAGTGACTGGCTTGCCCATAATCGATGAATAGGGTCATCTATTAGGAATGATCACCAAAGACAATGGGATCTTGGCAATTAATAAACAGGGGATAATTACATCCCTTAATCCAGCAGCTGAAAGGCTAACTCGTTTAACTAAAGAAGGTGCCTTAGGACGCTTTTGGATGGATGTTATTATTCCCACTGGTTTGTTAGAGGTTGTTCGCAGCGGAAGGCCTGAATTCGGTGTCAAGTTTCAAGAAAGTGGAAGACAACTCAATAAGGAACTCCGGACAATTGTAGCCTCTTTTTATGATGGGAAAGAGGACATTATTCATTTAGCTCTTTATTACTTAGGGAAAAATGACAAGCGCCATGGGTTTGAAAAGGTTTTTTCTTCGCAAGCCGTGCAACCAATGGGGGTAATGACCGACGTACTCAAAGCATGTGATTTTTCGAAAAAGAGAAAGTTAACATTAAGACTTATTCATTAAATGAGGTTTTAGATGGAATTTAAGTATCTCTTTAGCGTTGACTCCGTAGCGTTGAATAGTTACAGGTATGACCAGGTAGGACTTAAAGATGCCATAATTATTGTCGGAAAGGAGGAGGCTGTATGTCTTTAGCACTCACTACTTTTATCACAGGGTTATCTGGAGTATTTATCGTTATGATTTTTTTACAAATAATGGTTAACCTTAGTTCAAAATTTGCATTGGCCTTAGAACGAAAACAGCAACCTAGTAAACAAAATTAAGGATTTAAAGAAGGAGTTTAGGTATGGAGATATTTCAAGGTATGTGGAACGCCATGGCATTTAATGATCTCTACTGGGGTCATTTCATTATGTGGGGCGTAGCATTCTTATTTATTTATCTGGCTATTAAGAAGGGTTTTGAACCTCTGTTATTGTTGCCAATAGCCTTTGGTATTCTTTTAGTTAATCTTCCCTCAAATATTATGACGCCCGGGGAAGGGCTCCTCTGGCGTTTCTACCACTATGGTGAAGAGTGGGCGGTAATTCCTCCTCTGATCTTCCTGGGTATTGGCGCAATGACTGATTTTGGTCCGGTTATTGCCAATCCCAAGACTCTGCTCTTGGGTGCAGGTGCTCAGGGTGGAGTATATCTAGCCTTCCTTGGAGCTTTACTTTTAGGCTTCAATATTAACCAAGCGGCTGTAATCGGAATTATTGGAGGTGCGGATGGGCCAACCACAATTTTCCTGTCATCTATACTAGCTCCGGAAATGATGGGTATTTGCGCGGTGGCTGCCTACTCCTACATGGCTCTGGTACCGGTTATCCAACCACCGGTGATGAAATTAATGACCACTGAAGCGCAGCGAAAGATCCGCATGAAATCTTTACGTAAAGTCTCTAAACTGGAAAAAATATTCTTCCCTATTATTACAGTTATAATAGTTATTTTGGTTGTACCTGATGCTGCTGCTCTAATGGGTATGTTCTGTTTCGGTAATTTGATGAGAGAATCCGGGGTGGTAGAACGTCTGAGCCATACAGCGCAAAACGAATTAATGAACATAGTTACCATTTTCCTAGGAATATCAGTCGGTGCCACTATGCCGGCAGAGCTTTTTTTGACTCCTAAGGTTATCGGGGTATTTTTAATGGGTTCAGTAGCGTTTGCTGTTGCTACGGCTTGTGGTATAGCTTTAGCACACCTTATGAACTTGTTCCTGAAAGAGAAGATTAATCCGCTAATTGGTGCTGCAGGTGTATCAGCTGTTCCTATGTCTGCTCGGGTAGTTCACAAAGTGGGCGCGGAAGCAGATAAGAAGAACTATCTCTTGATGCACGCTATGGGTCCTAACGTAGCCGGGGTTATTGGTACTGCAGTGGCAGCCGGTATGTTCATTAGTGTTTTGAAGTAAACTATTATTTGTTCCTAAGGTTAAGGTGATTATCCAGAACTGCCCATATAAGTTTAATTTGACAAAGTTTACTGCTAATGATTAATGTAATACCGTCAAAGGATAAGCTGGGTAGGGGACAGTCCTTTAACTTTAGAATAAAAAATAAAAAATTTAAGGAGGAAATTTAAAAATGGCAAACATTGAAAGCCCGCTGGCAGGTAAAGTTCTTGCAATTAACGTTAACGTAGGAGACACTATTGCTGAAGACGATGAAATTATCATTCTCGAAGCTATGAAAATGGAAAATCCCATTTATGCGACTGAAGGTGGCGCAGTAAAAGAAATCAAAGTTAAAGAAGGGCAGCAAGTTGCCGAA
>JBMNTM010000120.1:0-5350 GCA_050945735.1 Desulfosporosinus sp. | reverse complement strand
AGTTGAGAAGAAAATATCGGCTTCAGAAACGGACAATGTAGCCGTTTCAGATAAAGCGCAAGAATATCAGACTTTACTTCAGAAGATTAAAGAGATCCCTTCCGTGCGTGAGGAACGTGTACGGTCGCTTGCCGAACAGATTGAACGGGGAGAATTTAAGATTGACGTACAAAAGATTGCGGAAAAATTATTTTCGACTGAATAATAAACACGCATCCAAGATGTTTAGAAATTGAGAAGAATATAAACAGATCTTAATATAAAACAGACTTATGGATGGGAGGATTTTAAGACATGGGCTCCACCTTTGGCGGGTTAAATATTTTGTCGCGAAGCCTATATGCTCAGCAGGCTTCGCTTGATACTGTCGGGCATAATATTGCTAATGCCGGTACGGACGGCTATTCCCGGCAGAGGGTTAATCAGGTTACCCTGTTCCCAACCGGAGAGGTCTATGGCAGTCGCGGCAAAAACCAAGCAGGCAGTGGCGTTGCCGTGGGGTCGATTACCAGAGCGAGGGATGCTTTTACGGATAGACAGCTGTGGCTGGAATTGTCCACCTTGGGTTATAGTCAAATCAGCAATGAAGCCTTAAGCAGAATTGAACAAATATTTAGTGAGCCTTCCGATACCGGGGTACAGACAGTGCTTAATCAATTCTGGTCGGCCTGGCAGACCCTTGCTGCCAATGCCTCTGATTCGGGTGCCCGCGCGGCGGTAGCGCAGCGGGGGGTGGCGCTAGTAAATGCTATCCAGCATGCTGCCAGGGAGCTAACGGACACGGTCGAAAATATTAACACCTCGATTGCCCTTGATGTTGATAAGATTAATCAGATTACAGCCGGAATCCATACCTTGAATGAGCAGATTGCTTTCACCGAGGTAGGGGGGAACGACCATGCTAATGATCTGCGTGACTCCAGGGATTTGCTGGTTGATCAATTAGCCAAGTTGGTGAATATTTCCGTACAGGAAGATTCCGCAGGAAAATATACGATTACTTCTTTGATTACTTCTGAAAGAAACGGAGAAACAGTCGCAGAAAGTATACTATTAGTGGGCCCCGGCGGCTATACGAAGTTGGACACGGAGACAACTACTGACCCGGAGTTTAATTATCAAGTGACCAATGTTATTGTTGCCGCTACCGGTAAAAAGGTAGCCTTTACTAACGGCGAAGTCAAGGCATACATTGATTCCCGGGATTCGGAACAAACGGGGATTAAGGGGTATATGAATAATTTAGCCACTATCAGCCAATTTTTGCTGCAAGATTTTAATGCCGTGCATCGTGACGGTTATGGTACAGACAATATTGGTGAACGCAACTTTTTTGGGGATCGTACTACGGATTATATGGAGACGACGAAAGCAGAATCAATGAAGGCGAGCGACTGGATTAACACCTTAATGGTAAATCCTGATATAACTAGATCGGCAGACGGTCTGGCGATTATTGCGGCTAAAACAACGTTTTCCTTGATGAGTGCGGTTATCCCCGGAGCAGACAATACAGGCAGTGCCACGTTTTCGGCCATGGGCGACTATACCGGCGGAGATACGCCGACTCATGTGCAGGTTAAGATTGATTCTTCGGGTGTTATCGAGTACTCTACGGATGGAGGTACTACTTGGACCCTGACCACTGATCCTGCTGATCCTGCTGATCCTGCTGATCCTGCTAATCCTATTCAAGTTCAAGGTATGACAATTGAAATAGAGATTATCACGCCACCTGCTGCCGGCAAAGAAGATATCTATATATTTGACTTATCAAAAGGAAATAACAATGCTGCTGGTGATAATGCTATTTTGCTGGCAAATTGCTTGAAAACAGATCCTTCGCCTACGCTCGGGGAGGTTTCTCTCGATGCCTTTTATACATCGCTGATTGGTACTCTGGGGATCCAAGCTCAAGATGCTCAACGCTTAAGAATTAATCAGCAAACAGTGGTTGACCATCTTACCAACCTGAGAGCTTCTGTTTCCGGGGTTAATCTGGATGAAGAAATGATTGACATGATTCGATTTCAAAAAGGCTATGACGCGGCCGCCCGCGTTTTGACAGCCATGGATGAAATACTGGACAAATTAATTAATGGTACCGGTATTGTAGGCCGATAGAGGTTATCCGATAAAGGTTTTCCGATAGAGGTTTTCCGAAAGGAAGGTTCTGATTATGAGAATTACTAATAATATGATGAGTTATAACTTTCTGAACAGCTTGAACAGTTCTCTGGAAAAAGCGATTAAGATTCAGGGTCAGCTGGCGGATGGCAAAGCCTTGCATGCTCCTTCGGATGATCCAATTAAAGTAGTGCGCAGTCTGCGTTTTAGTATCAGTATGGAGTTAAATAATCAGTATACTCAGAATGCCAAGGATGCTTTAAGTTGGATGGAATACACAGATGATAGTATGCAAAACCTAAGTGCGATTATGATTAATATCAAGGAGCAAGTGGTTCAGGCCAGTAACGGTACGAATCCGCAATCTGCCGTTCAAACGATCGGGGATGCTGTAGATAATCTGATCAACCAGATGATCAATATTGCTAACAACCAACTGGGGGGGCGCTATATCTTCGCCGGCCAGAACGATAAAACTGCTCCATTTACCCGTAGCGGTGATACGATTACTTATCATGGTAATAATCAAAAAATATCTATGCCGATTAACCCGGGGGTTGCCAATCCGGCTCAGGATAGCGTGAATCTCACCGGGGAGGATGTTTTTGGTCCGAATCTGAAAATCTTGAAGGATTTAATTGAGATTAAGAACCGTTTGAAGTCCGGAACACAAGAGGACCAGCACTGGCTTTCCGATACAGGTTTAGCGTACTTAGAGGACGGCCATACCAAAATGCTGCAGATTCACACTGAGTTGGGAACGCGCATGTCGATGTATGAAATGGCCAAATCGATGCTAGAAAAAAGCAATACGATAATAGCTGGCGATCAAGCAGCCAATGATGGTATCGATATGGCCAAAGGGATAATTGATTATAAAAATGCTGAGAATGTTTACAAGGCGGCCCTGCAAATCGGGGCCAGGATTATGCCGATGTCCTTGGCGGATTTTCTGAGATAGTTGTACGGTAAGATATTAGTGTAAAAAAATGGCACAGTGAGAATTTTTACCGGCGGAAGGGAGTAGCTTGGCAATGCTTCGCATTAACATCAACACCTGGCCGATTCGTCTGGAATATAACATCAATAATGCTCAGTTAAACCTCCAGACCACTAAGCCCCAGGTAAAATTAAAGACGACCCCGCCGCTGTTAGAGATTCGTCAACCTTATGGGGAACTGACAATCGACAGCTATCCCTGTCGTTATGCCATCGGACTGAAAAATACTGCAGATTTTGCCCGGGACAATGCTGCTCTTGGTAAGCAGATTGCCTTGGAAACGATTGGCCGTATTGCCCAGGAAGGGGACCAATTGGCCCAGATTCAGAACAAGACAAATGCAATCGCGGACATAGCTTACAACCATACTATACGCGAAGCTCCCGATATTATTTATGCCCGTATTCCTTTGCCGAACATTCATTATCAAGCTAATCCGGTGCAATCTAATCTCACCTCTGGAAAAGTGGATCTTACCCTCCAACGGGGCACTGTTCAAGGGGATTACAAACCCGGGAGCGTCGATATTCAGGTCGTCCAGTATCCAAGAATAGAAATATCGACTCTGGATGTTAAGATTTGATTATAAGCCTGAATTATCTTAGTTAGACTTTTAATGTAATTAGACTGAAAGTGGATTGTATTAATATACTATCTCTTATAGGAGGCAAGCAATGCTCATTAAGTCAACACGCTTTGGTGAACTGGAAGTAGCAGATGAACAAGTATTCAAATTTCCGCACGGAATCCCAGGTTTTCCTGACGAAAAGACATTTGTTTTTATACCATTCGATAAGGAAAGTCCTTTTTTTTATCTCCAGTCAACGACGGAAGCCAATTTGACCTTCTTGTTAGTTGATCCCTTTGCTTTTTTTCAAGACTATGAATTTATTATCGAGGATGAAGCGGCAGAGGAATTGGGCCTTTCCCAAGAAAACCTACCCCAGGTATTTTTGATGGCTACGATGAGAGGAAAACTGGCTGATATGACAGTAAATTTATTAGCGCCAATAGTAATAAATAGGGCAAATCAAACCGGTCAGCAGGTCATCCTGGACAAACCGGAGTATTCAATCCGGCAGAAGCTCTTTCCTCACGATTTGCCAACAGTAACTGCCGGAGGGGGAAAGTAAGATGTTAGCATTGACCCGCAAAGTTGGCGAGCGAATCGTCATTGGTGACAACATTGTCGTGACGGTGGTAAGTATCAAGGGAGATAACATCCGCCTGACCATTGAGGCGCCTAAAGAGATTAAGATCTACCGCGGTGAGCTTTATGATGCCATCGCGGCCGAAAACAAACAAGCTGCCGTTCCCAATGATCTATTGGAGTTAGAGATGCTAAAAGGTCTGCAAATAAAAAAGTAAGACGCATTGTGTATCTTACTATTTATTTTGAGGATCTTTATTTTGCACGCCTTTTTGTCAGCCATACCTAAAAACGAGCAGGGAAAGGCTTAATCATTAAATACATAAATCAACTTGTTGGATAGTTCGCGCTTGTCCCTTGTCCGTGAGATAAATTCCGGTACTATTTATTTCTCCTTTGAGCAGATTATTCTGATCTTTAAGTGCAAATTGGGTCTCCGAATGTCCAAGGTAGATGGCGCCAACTTCTTTTTCCGCAAGTGTAAACAGTTGATCGTTACCAGCCTCATCCTTGGTCCATATTCTTAATCTACTAAAGATTGAGTCGTTTTCATCGATCCAGTTATTGTAGTCTTCATCAAAGGCCGCTAATTCAGAAAAACCTTGGCCTGTCTTCACTCCAAATAGTTCCAATCCGTTATTTATTATATTATCACTATTTTTATCGAGGGCCAAAAAACCGCTACCCGGCTGAACGAAAGGAATACTCTCCTGAAAACCGTCAGCGTCAAGATCAAATTGAAAATTAACTCCCGTTAACTGCGTGGCCTTACCCTCAAAGTTAAGTACTAAAGGATCCTTCAAGATGCTTCCCGCATTGAAACTAAGGCCTGTTGTCCTTGTGAATTGATGGCTCATGGTTATGCTGAGCGAGATGGGAATATCTTGACCGTCAGCAGTTCTAATTAACCCTGTAGCAGCAAAAGCAGTTCGTTCCTCCTCTTTGTAGGAAGTATAGGCTTCATAGGTCAATCCCCAATCAGAGGGTTGCAAACCATTTACCGCTCCAGTGTTTTTTTGCGGATTGATAAGATGTGAAAATCGGATAGTCTCTTCCTGAGTAGGATTCTTGTA
>JBMNTM010000119.1:0-5404 GCA_050945735.1 Desulfosporosinus sp. | reverse complement strand
AATACAATTATGGATACTTTTTTGAATGCAATTCCACCGTCCCTAAAACAGCGATTGCTTCTTGTCGCCTGACATTGCTGTTTAACTAAGGGTTTGCTTTATATTTATTGGTGGGAAAGTTGAGTTAAATATTTAAAACTTTAGTAAGTGTTCGATATAAGAAATCCTCTTTAAATGGTTTAACAATAAATGTTTTCGCTCCACTAAGAATTGATTCTTTTACCATCCCTTCCTGTCCCATGGCAGAGACCATTATCACTTTTGCCTGAGGGTCAAAAGCCATGATAGCTTTAAGAGCCTCAATCCCTGACATCTCAGGCATGGTAATATCCATGGTTACTACATCAGGACGTAATTGCTTATACATTTCGACACCGATTGCCCCATTGGCAGCTTCTCCGACTACTTCTATTTCTTTATCCAGCAACGCATTCCGAATGTAAACACGCATGAAAGCCGCATCATCCACAATAAGCAATTTTTTCATCAACTCTGCTCCTCATTTAATATTTTCTCGAATTAGTTTTTCATGTTCACTATGGAGATTTTATAGTCTTTACATATTATTCGGAAACTTAAAGACATTACTTTAATGATGATATCCATTAAATTTCGAGGAAAGTTGAAATAGTAAAGGGTATGAATTCTTTCAACCAGCCGATCGGCAATTTGAAATAATACATACCCTTAGGCACAACGATAATTTTCTCAATGGACCCCGATTTTCTCAGGGGGAAACTTCTTCCGTACTTCCTGAAAAAGCAGCTTATACTTTTCCGGGTCTTGCAATGCTTTCTGGGCCATCTGGTAGGCTTTCTCAACAAGATGTCCATCCCGGGACAGATCCGCAAGACGTAACTCGGCTAAGCCGTGCTGCCGTGTTCCTAATAATTCCCCCGTTCCGCGTAAACGCATATCTTCTTCTGCAATCTTAAACCCATCCTCCGTTTGACAGAGAATATCTAAACGACTATTATCAACGTTTTCTGACAACAAAAAACAGTAAGACTGTTCGTTTCCCCGGCCAACTCGTCCTCTCAGCTGATGCAATTGAGCGAGACCGAACCGTTCAGCCGATTCAATCACCATTACCGAGGCATTCGGGACATTGACCCCCACTTCGACTACGGTAGTTGCAACCAAAATATCAATTTCACCGGCGTAAAACGCTGTCATAATCAGTTCTTTTTCCGCACCCTTCATTTTACCGTGCAGAAGTGCAACACGATGGTTAGAGAACCTGACTTGAAGTTCTGTCGCACGCTGCTTTGCTGAAATGAGATCAAAAGTTTCTGATTCTTCTACCAAAGGGCAAACAACATAAATCTGCCTTCCAAGATTGATTTGCTCTTCCAGGAATTTTTCTAATTTAGGGCGGGCGCCTTTAGTCAATTTACGTGTGATAATAGGCTTTCGCCCAACCGGAATCTCATTAAGCACTGAAAGCTGCAAATCACCATAGAGTGTTAAAGCTAACGTCCGTGGTATCGGCGTGGCACTAAGGACCAATACGTGAGGACTCTCCCCTTTAGATTGCAGGAGCGATCGCTGTCGTACACCAAAGCGATGCTGTTCATCTGTAACAACCAGGCCTAACTCTTTAAATACTACATTTTCTTGAATAAGCGCATGTGTCCCTACAACAATATGTGCAGCACCATTCCTAATCTTTACCAATGTTTCTTTCCGTAGACTTTTGTTCTGACTGCCCAGTAAACAGACAACATTAACTCCCAGAGGAGTGAACATTCTCTGAAACGTTTGGAAATGCTGTACCGCTAAGATTTCTGTCGGAGCCATCATTGCCCCCTGATGCCCTGATCCCACCGCGCGAAGCAGCGCCGCCATAGCAACTGCCGTTTTGCCGGAGCCGACATCCCCTTGGACTAAACGAGCCATTCCTTGCGGCCTGGCTAAATCTTGAAATATCTCCTGGATTACTCTTTTTTGAGCTGTGGTCAGTTGAAAGGGCAATAAGTTATAAAAACTTTGGAGCAGTTCTCCCCCCCCTAATAAGGGAGGACTTCCGGGCCTCTCCCTACCCCGGCGCAGTCCGGCAACTGCTAATTGCATCATGAGAATCTCTTCCAAGACCAGGCGCTCCCGTGCTTTAGTCAAGCTTGTATAATTCTTAGGAAAATGAATTTCCCGGTAGGCGAGAGAACGCTCCATTAGTCCTTGCAGATCTTCCTGAGGCAGTATCTCTCGAAAATATGTGTCAACTTGAACTATGACACTTTTAATTAAGCTACGGATCACTTTAGTGGATAAACGTGCAGTTTCTGAATAAACCGGTAAAATCACTGGTAAAGCGGCGTTAGCAACATTCATAAGATCACTGACATTAACCTTTTCAATATCTGTTGCCAACACTTCCGGCATCTGTTGTTTCCAGCGAACCTTTCCTGTTACAATGACTTGTGTTCCTACAGGGTATTGTTTCAGAATATGAATTTGGTTAAACCATATTGCCTGGAACAAGCGCCCTTGTTGTACAATACTCAACTTGACTACTTTAATCTTGGTATTCGTAATATTTCCTGCGACCACTTTCCCTTCAAGTGTTGCCATTTCACCGTCTTTCAGCTCTGCAATTAATTGCTTGCGGCGATCTTCATAGCGGCGAGGATAGTATTGCAGCAAATCCGCTACATTATGGATTCCAAGTTTTTGGAGTTGCTTAGCTCTTTCCGGACCCACGCCTTTTAAGTATTGTATAGGCTTTTCAAAAGAGATTTCTTTACTCTTTATTACGCGCCTTGGATTAGGCAATTCTTGTTTGTCTTTTTGTGTTTTCTGTGTCCTTTGTGTTTCCTGTACTTCCTGTTTGTCAGGCATGATGTATTTACACGCCTCAGCAAATGGCTCCTCTTCCGGTAGCCTCTCTTGAGCAATCAACGTAATTTCTTCTATAAACTGCCGGAGTTCCGAAAAAGCCTCTCTTCTCCGCTGTGGGCTCCAGCTTGAATATTGTCTCGCCAAGTTTTCCAGTAAATCCATGTTGTAACCGGGAAATAACTGCTTTAGTCGAGGAAGGATCCCCCGCAGAAAAACATTAAATCCACCCAACACTCCCGTATTAGAAAAACCTTGTTTTTCTTCTACTAAGAGTGAGCGTTGTAAATTGTTCAACACGAGTTGCGCCTGTGTGACCTTCATCGTAAATCAGCCTCAATAATCCAATCTTCGTAGGCACGCATTAATAACTTCCACTCCATTCCAACAGTCGAATAAATATTATCACTTCCTGCATATAAAAACCTCCGGAAAAATTCCGGAGGATAACCTATTCCACACCAAATATATAATAGTAAAGCGGTTGCCTACCGGGATGAACCTCTACTTCGACATTCGGATTTTCTTCCTTAAGCCAATTTTCAAGACGTTCAACCTCTTCTTGTTTTGTATCTTCTCCATAGAATATAGTAACTAAATCGTGCTTTTTCCATTCCATTTTGTCCAGCGTTACCCGGGCAACCTCAAATAACGTTTTACCCGAACTGACAATCTCATCTTCTACCAACCCTAAAATATCTCCAGAAGAGATATTTATTGTCCCATAGTGCGAATCTCGAACTGCATAAGTCACTTCTCCGGAAATGATATTGCCAAGCCCCAATTCCATATTTCGGACATTAGCATCTGCTTCCCCTTCTGCATTAAATGCCAGTAAAGCTGAAATTCCCTGAGGAATTGATTTACTAGGAATCACATGTACTTCTCGATCTTTTACAATATCTCCCACTTGACGAGCGGCCATGATGATGTTTCCATTATTTGGCAAGATGTAGACGTGACGTGCCGAAATCCTGCGTACTGCCTCAGCAAGATCTTCTGTGCTCGGGTTCATGGTTTGACCGCCAAACACAACTTCATCGACACCCAAACTTTTATAAACATCCGCGATTCCTTGCCCCGTCACTACGGCAACTAAACCGAACTCTTGATCAGGTTGAGTTTCGCTGGCAATACTTTTCTCCTCAAACACTGCTTCGGCCGGTTTAGCTTTCCGCGCGTGGGCCATTCTTTCGTTTTGCTCAAGCATATTATGAATTTGAACTTGATGCAGTGAACCCCACTGAATAGCATATTCTAAGACTTTTCCCGGGTTATTAACGTGCACATGAATCTTGACTACTTCAGGTACTCCTACTACCAACAAGCTATCCCCATAATCCTTCAGATCCTGTTGTATCTGTTCGACACGCAAATCGGCCCCTTTAAGCAAAAATTCAGTGCAATAGGGATAATCGAGTTTTTCAATGCGCATAAATTCCGGTTGTAAATCCTTAGATTCTTGGACACTTGAAACTGTCTTCCCCGATTCGGAAGGGCTATCGGAAATAATCGTGTCCTCCGCTAACGCAGCAATCCAGCCGTCTAAGATAATGAGAAACCCCTGTCCTCCGGCATCGACTACCCCCGCTTGTTTTAATACCGGCAACATTTCTGGTGTTTTTGCTAAACATTTTAGACCGCTATAGTAAGCTTCTTGAAGGGTTTCGAGTATTGTTCCTCCTCTCTTCGCTTTGAGCAACGCAGCTTTCGCTGTTTCTTTCGAAACTGTTAAAATCGTGCCCTCGACTGGTTTCATAACCGCTTTATAAGCTTTATCCACACCTGCTTGCAAAGCTTGCGCCACTTGCAGCGCATTTGCTCCTGCTAATCCTTCAAAACCTTTGGCGATCCCGCGTAAAAGCTGAGAGAGAATAACCCCGGAATTGCCGCGGGCACCCATTAAAGCTCCCATCGAAACTGCTGCTGCCACATCACTGATAGCCTGATTGGTTTCTGAATCCCGCACTGCAGATTTGATTGTTAAAAACATATTCGTGCCGGTATCTCCATCCGGCACAGGAAAAACATTCAGGGCATCAACATCCTGTTTCTTTTGTTCTAATGCTTTAGCCCCTGCAACCATCATTTTTTTCCAAAGTTGTCCGTTTACCACACTAATTGTCTTAGTCGCTGGTCGTCCCAAATCCTCCTACTCCTTTGCATTAGTCTAATACGCGAACTCCTTGAACATTTACATTCACTTGGGACACGTTTAATCCTGTGAGCTTTTCCGTAGTATAACGGACACGTTCCATAACACTGGCGGCAACTTCCGAAATTTTCACACCATACCCCACAATGATATAAAGGTCAATAACCACTTCATTGTCTTTAATGGACACAACCACTCCACGGTCCAAATTTTCACGTCCAAGTAAATCCGCAAATCCATCTGTAATTTTGCGCGAGGCCATACCTACTAAACCGTAACATTCAACGGCAGTAGCACCTGCTATCGTGGATATAACTTCTTCAGAGATCTCGATTTTACCTAAGCTATTGATAATTTCTTTTCCCAAGTAGGATTCACTCCTTCTCCATATATGCATTTAATAAACTACAACCC
>JBMNTM010000118.1:0-5410 GCA_050945735.1 Desulfosporosinus sp. | reverse complement strand
ACATGAACTGCGGAAATCATAATTTTATTCTAGACGAGTATTTAACTGTTCTTTATAACGCCTTAAACAGAACTTATCATAAAGTACTGCACGTTATCAAGAATAAAAAAGAATATTCCCTGATAAATTATGCAAAAATCAGTTGACAAATAGATTTCTATTATTTAATATATATAATTAATTTAATAAAGTCTTTAAAGGCGAAGACGGAGAAAAGTAAGCTATTTACTACCTTGCAGGGAGGAAGAGTCTTGACTGAAAGTTCTTCTATGTGTAGTAATAGACGAAGTTCCCTCCCGAGCTGCCGGCTGAACGTAGCTCAAGTAGGCTTGGACGGTTCTTCCCCGTTAAAAGGAAGGAGGTATCGGATATTAATTCCCGTACCTTTGTCGAGTGTTTTTTGGCCAAAGTTGGGTGGTTAACGCGAGATTTAGCTTCTCGTCCCTTCAGGGATGAGAAGCTAATTTAGTTAGAAAACTTAAACTCGATAAATACGAGTTTAATATCCCGTACTTTTAGAGAGGGCTTAGTTTAGCCAAAATGGGTGGTAACGCGGAGGTACACGGCTTTCGTCCCAGACTGGGATGAAAGCCGTGTATATTTAATCTATGGGAGGTTTCATTAGGAGGTTTCATTATGAAAGATTTGAAATTAACAAAACTTAACACGAAACGCACCATTATTGAAGTTAACGGGGTATCCATTGGAGGAGAAGAAATTATCCTTATGGGTGGACCCTGTGCGGTGGAATCAAGTATCCAGATGAGCCGGTCAGCCGAGACCGTAAAAAAGGCAGGGGGGAAGATTCTGCGTGGCGGGGTTTTTAAGCCGCGAACATCTCCCTATAGTTTCCAGGGTTTGGGCTTGGAGGGACTTAATTATTTGCTTCAAGCTGCTAAAGAGCAGGGTCTGCTTTGTGTTACAGAAGTTTTAGATGCGCCAAGCCTGGACCTGGTGGTCGATAAGGTTGATATCCTTCAAATCGGTGCCCGTAATATGCAAAATTATGAGCTTTTGAAATTAGTCGGTAAAATCAAGAAACCGATTATTCTTAAAAGGGGCTTGTCCGCAACGATAGAGGAGTGGCTGTTAGCTGCAGAATATATTCTTGCTGAAGGTAATCCCCAAGTCGTCCTTTGTGAACGGGGTATTCGAACATTCGAACCCAGTACCAGAAATACCTTGGATTTAAGTGCTGTCGGAGTAGCCAAAGAATTATCTCATCTGCCGGTAATTGTAGATCCCAGTCATGCCGCAGGCAGAAGAGACTTGATTACCATCTTATCTAAGGCGGCTATTGCAGCAGGGGCTGATGGATTATTAATTGAAACCCATCCAAATCCCGCTGAAGCAGTAAGTGATGGGCCCCAGTCTTTAACCCCGGAACAATTTATCCGACTAGCCGGGGAACTTGAGACAGTTGCTAAATCAGTTAAGAGAGTTTTTAATTGTGAAAGTAAAGGGGATACCCTTGAAGCCTTGCGTACCCAGATTGACAGGGTCGACCAAAATATCGTTGAATTACTGGCTGCTCGTATGAAAATTGTTCAAAAAATAGGTGCTCAAAAACAATTGGATCGCATCAAGGATACTGTCAGAGAAAACGAAATTATGCTTCGTTTAGTTAACCTTGCCGCTGAACAGCAGTTGTCCCCTGAAATTGTAAAAAAGATATTTCCATTGATTTTTGAGTTTTCAGTTGAATCCCAAATCAAAAGCAAATTAGCATAGGGTAATGAATTTGCACCTATTTCTAGCAACGATTAAATCAGAAATTTAATTACCCGGCCATATGAGATAGCCTTTCACTGTTATCCGATAACTGTACAATTTTAAGACTCCCTCTTTTTTAGGGGGAGTCTTGAAATTGTACAAAAATTCTGCTGCATTTAAACTGTGCGGGCAGATATGGGGGCTACCAGCAAAATCTCTTCATTATCCTGATAGATCTTTGGGAATTGCGAGATAGGAAGAGGGTTTTTTCCCAAGCCTACTTCCATGGTAAAACCAGGTTTGCGGAACTTGTCAATGAACCAGTCTTTGTAGCCGGCAAAGGAAGTAATTCCGGTCGGTTCTGCCAGGGCATACCCGCTTAACCTGGCGAACAATTCGCCAATGCGTTCAGACTCAGCCGGCGTTTTATCCTGATAGGTCCAGTAAATTTCCTCACCTTGGCTATGGTAAGCAAGCACAAGTTTGAAATTATGGTTTCTGGTGAAATCTGCCACAGCTTTTGATTCCGGTTCAGACTCAGGATGTGTTCCGGAGAACCTTGTTGGTCCTGGCCCGTGAATGCCATAAGCCGGTTCTGCTTGTTTAGAAAGTTCCCAGGAAGCATCGTAGTTGTGGTTTAAATCAACACCTTTGATGTTGGCTTGCCAGACAGAAGCAAAGTCCATTCGGCCGTTATTCCAGGCAATCAGCTGCTCATAAAATGGGTTGTCCCTTTGCAATCCCTGAAGAACTAAATCCACTCCGTCAGGATTGACCATGGGCAAAATATAAATTGTATTTTGCCTCCATATTTCTTTCAGATCATAGCCACGTATTTGACGTCCCTTGGCGTAAGCTTTAGCGAAGTTTTCAGTAAATTTCAGCAATAACAGTGCGGTGATCCATTCCAAGGCGTGATGAGCACCGTTATAGAAAACTTCCACCGGTCCATTCCCTAATTTTAGGGTGTACAAATTTTTTCCAAGCACACTTTTTCCGGCGATCTCGACTTCAATAAAGGGATATCGATTCTTTAAGCCCAGTATATCTCTCGCCATGATTTCGTATGTATAGTTAATATTGGTATCCACCAAATCAAAACTATAGGGGACTTTGATCACTTGGTTGATTTGAAGGTTAAGGGGGTCGATTCCCGGATTAGCCGTAAGCAGCAGCGTAAGATTACTATGGTACTTACGCGCTACTTTGCTTAGTGTGTCACCAGGTTTAATGGTATAATTATCATAACCAAGAAGAAATGAAAGTAAAATCGTGTGAGTGTTTGGACCAATGATACCATCAGCAGCTAAACCGTTGTCGCTCTGAAACTGTTGCACAGCTTTCTTGGTCCTTAGGCCGAAAACTCCGTCAATTGGTCCAGGATTATAGCCCATCTTCCCTAAGAGACTCTGAATTTCCATGACATCATTACCACTGGAACCTTGCCTGAGCGTTCGCACAAAAACACCTCCTTGCCTAAAGCATATGGTGAACAAAGACATATTAGTTCAGTATAAATCAATAAACTCAAAAAATTTAACGACTTAAATCGATGACAGGATGTATTTTAAAATGTGAAGCTTTCAGCCAATAAAAACATTGGCCTTTCTTAATTCATGGCCCGGATGGAGGGATTGGGGATGAACGTTCTTTTGGAAGGCAGGGATATCCGTAAGCGTTATCGGACTGGTGAAGTTGAAAGCGAGGTTTTGAAGGGAATAGATTTTCAGATCTTCCAGGGTGAATTCATTGTGATTTTAGGTCAAAGTGGTTCCGGGAAGACAACGTTACTCAATATTATTGGAGGCATGATCCAGGCTTCATCCGGAAAGCTCTATTACAAGGGACAGCCCTTGCATACAATTGACCAACAGCAGCTCACTCTTTATCGTCGAAACGAGGTCGGGTTTGTTTTTCAGAATTATAATTTAATGCCCAATCTTACAACTTATGAAAATGTCAAATTGGCTGCGGAAATTGCCCGGAATCCGCTCTCCGTATCAAACGTTCTGCGAGAAGTCGGACTTGAGAATTGGTCGGATCATTTTCCATCCCAACTCTCGGGCGGACAGCAACAGCGGGTTGCTATTGCACGGGCAATTGTCAAAAACCCTGAAGTACTCCTATGTGATGAACCCACCGGTGCTTTGGATATCCAAACTGGAATTCAAGTTTTAAAATTGTTACAGAAGTTAAACCGTATCTATCAAAAAACCGTAATAATTATTACGCATAACGTAGCGATAGCAAAAATGGCAAATAGGGTTTTTTATTTAAAAGATGGTCTCCTGGATAGTGTCAAAGTAATTGAGAACCCGCTGGAACCGGAGGATATCACATGGTAATGCTGAAAAGAAAAGCTATGCGGGATATCTTAGGGAATAAGGGAGTTTACTTTGCCTGTGTCGTGGTTATTGCCTTAGGCTTAATGATTTATACTGCTATGTCCATCGCTGTGGAGAGCATGGATAAGGCCTTGCAGGAGTATTATACTGAAACAAACTTTGCGGACGGATTTATCAGTGTAATGGGTTATCCCGAAAATAAAGTAAATACCTTATCGTCCATAGCGGGAATTGATCAAGTAGCTGGCCGAATTGTCAGAGAGGTACGGATTATTGAACAACAGAAAGACTCCAATCGTTATTTGAAAATGCTTACACTTAATCGTCCGCATACTCCACAAATCAACCAAATTCATCTTATTACGGGGCAGCTCCCCAGAGAAAATCAGCCTGAAATACTCGTTGACCCCAAGTTCCTGGCGGCCAATCATTTGTCTCTTGGAGATATCATTAATGTCAGTCTTGATGGTAATCAAGTGTCCTTTAGTATCACAGGAACTGCGCAAAGCCCGGAATTTATCTATATAATGAAAAATGCACAGGACCTTTATCCATCACCGGAAGAATTTGGTATAGCATATATTTCCTTTAGCACGCTCAAAATGCTCGTAAAGGAAAAAGGACAAGTCAATGATATTGTGCTGACACTCAAAGACGGTATTAGTTTTGATTCGGTTAAAAATATGCTTCAAGCCGAGTTAAAACCCTATGGAGTGCGGAGTATTGTACCACGTAAAGATCAAATTAGTCATTCCATTATGACCAGTGAGATTAAATCAATACGAACCATGACTAAAAGCCTGCCGGTAGTGTTTTTAGGAGTGGCGGCCATAATTTTACACACCATGTTACGACGTCTTATCGAGCAGCAACGGGTTTTAATTGGGAATCTTAAGGCGTTCGGCTTTACGGATCGAGAAATTATCATGCATTATTTAACTTATCCTGTTGTCATTGGAATCACCGGAGGATTATTGGGAGGATTAAGCGGGGCAGCTCTATCTTTTCCCATAACGACGTTGTATAAGGCATTCTTTGATTTGCCCGGTCTTAGAAGTGAGTTTTCTCCCAAGTACCTCTTTATTTGCTTTGTACTGGCACTTGTCTTTAGCATTCTCAGTGGGGTAAAAGGAAGCCTGGACATTTTGCGCTTAGAACCGGCCCAAGCTATGAGGCCTCCGGCACCGCTGACTGCTTCCAAAAACTTAATCGAAAAATTTACGTGGTTTTGGCAGCATCTCTCGTCACAAGCCCAGATGGGTATTCGAGATGTATTTCGCACACCAATCAAGAGTTTTTTGAACGTCATTGGCATTGCTGTGGTGTTTAGCTTAATGACAGTTTCCTGGTCA
>JBMNTM010000117.1:0-5434 GCA_050945735.1 Desulfosporosinus sp. | reverse complement strand
CACTTCTCTAAGCAGGAGTGGATTCTTCGTAAGCTTTTGGTAAGGTAAACCAATTGTGTCCAATTGATACCTATTAAATCCCTAATAACTGGAGCACAGTTAAGGCTAATACTCCGGGAAACCCCAAAAAACCCACTAATAAAATTGTAAATAGGTTTATAGGAATTGCATATCCCAGAATGCTAAGCAAAAAGTTAAATAACCAGAGTCCGACAATTCCACCTAAGATATGTATAATTATTTTTAAAAATAAGTTTGGTTTACCTAGTTCAGAACGAACAACTAACCCTAACAGTAAAATGAAAAGACCAAGAAAAATCAAGGTCATGAATTCTCCCCCTCGTCCGGTGCAAGTCCATAAATATTTATGCACCTGTAAGAAAAAGAAGAACTGCATGATTTAAATATTATAAAAAACTTTTCAAATTATATTACTGATAGTACTGATAGTCATTCAAACAGCTATACTTATCTCTTATTTTAAAGCTGGCGCCGCCCTTCCAAAGCCCGGGCAATGGTTACTTCATCAGCATATTCCAAATCTCCGCCTACGGGTAAGCCATGCGCTATACGGGTTACTTTAATCCCTAAAGGTTTCAGTAAGCCGGCTAAATATAAGGCAGTAGCCTCTCCTTCTACAGTAAGGTTCATTGCCATAACCACTTCTTTTATTCCATCCAAACGTTTTAAAAGCTTATCTACGGTCAACTGCTCCGGGCCAATTCCTTCCATCGGTGAAAGGACACCGTGCAATACATGATAAAGACCTTTAAATTCCTTGGTTTTTTCCAGGGACACAACATCCCTTGGATGCTCAACTACGCAAAGTGCCGTCAAATCTCTTTGCGTGTTTTGACAAAGCGCACATGGGTCTCTATCTGTATAGTTCGAACATATCGAACACCTTCTGATATTTCGGTTAGCAGCAATAATAGCCTTCGCTAAATCCTCGGCAACCCGAGGTTGTTGAAGGAGGTAAAAGGCCAGTCGTCCTGCAGTTTTGGGGCCAATTCCCGGAAGACTGGCCAGAGTACTAATCAGATCTGCCAAAGGCTGTGGGTATTGTAAGAAATCCATAGTTCATCTAGTACAATCCGGGGATTTTTAAACCACCCGTCAGTTTTCCTATCTCATTGTTGGCCATTTCTTGAGCCTTCCTTAACCCTTCGTTTATTGCTGCTTTAACAAGATCTTCCAGCATTTCGATATCCTCCGGGTCCACTGCTTCAGGTTTAATTTTCAACTCAACTAATTCCATTTTTCCGCTTACGACGACTTGGACCACTCCACCCCCGGAAGAGGCCTCCACCGTTTTGGTGAGAAGTTCTTCCTGAATTCTCGCCATATTCTCTTGCATTTTTTGGGCCTGCTTTAATATCTGGCTCATATTGCCGCCCATTCCTTTAAACCCCGCCATATTCACACATCCCTATCGCTTATTTTTCATACGCTTTACTTTTTTCATAATGTTGCTGTATAAAGAACACGAATTATTTTAGTATTATCCGTCTTTAACAATCACCAGATCTGCTCCGAACATCTCCTTTGCCTTATTAATAAATAACTGTTCCTCAGTATGTGAGCCGTGATTTTCTGGCGTTTCTTTGGTTTGAAATTCATTTTCCATATAATTTTGTAATGTTATGGAAATACCAAATAGTTGCTTTAAAACTCCCTCGATTATTTGGCGATTTTCACTTTGGTTAACTTTATCCCTATGAAAGGAGCATCCCTCACGGAAAAGGATTATCAAGGTATTATTCTCAAGTTGAAACGGTCTTCCTTCGATCAAGAAAGCATGGGTTGATTTTTTTTGTTTTTTTACTTGAGTTAAAACCTCATTCCAACGTTCCTGAATTCCAATAATGCTTAAGTTTTTCGCAGACCCAACCGCTGTGTCTCGTAAATCCCTGGCAACTATTTCAGGCTCTATGTTGAAATTTTTTGAAATTTCTTCCTGCCCACTAAGCACACTTGGTTGACTTTCATGAATCGTTTGCACTATTAAAAGTTCCGCAGCCAACCGGGCATTAGACGCATATTTGAGCTGACCTTCTCCTTGTAATAGAGTAGAGATCCAACGCAACATTCGGGAAATTCCGATCTGTTTGCTCTGCTTGACCAACTGATCTTGGATATGGGGTGCTACCAAAGGAGCTTCTCCCGTAGCCGCGGTTAAAAGCATTTGGCGAAGATAATCTAGGAGTTCTCTAACGATCTGCCGCGGGTCACGGCCTTGCTGAATGCCCTCTGATAAAATGGTTAGGCTCTTGCCATAATCGGAAGAGACCAGTGCTGCGACTAACCGAGCACTAAAGGTCTCACCAACCATTCCCAGGACCAGATATACTTCTTCCACTCCGATCGGGTCATCCTGAAGAAGACATTGATCCAATATACTTAAGGCATCCCGAAGACTTCCTTCAGATTTTTGAGCAATCACCACTAAGGCATTCTGATCAACTTGCCGACCTAACGATCGGCATACTTCAACCAATCGTTCTTGAATATCTTGTACAGAGATTCGATGAAATTCAAAACGTTGGACGCGTGAGAGAATTGTCAAAGGTATTTTCTGAACTTCGGTAGTGGCCAAAATAAAAACTACCTGTGGCGGAGGCTCCTCCAATGTCTTAAGCAAGGCATTAAAAGCCTCCGTCGTTAGCATATGTACTTCATCTATAATATAAACTTTATGTTTCCCTTGCATTACACTTAGCTTAACATTTTCACGCAAGTCGCGAATCTCATTAATTCCCCGGTTTGAAGCAGCATCAATCTCGAATACTTCCATGGCCGAACCGTTATCTATGCTGATGCAGGAAGCACAATGATTACAGGGTTCCTCGTTTTCCCGCTCTTCACAATTCAAGGCCTTCGCTAAAATTTTAGCGGCAGTTGTTTTACCCGTACCTCTTGGTCCACTGAATAAATACGCATGGGCGATCTTCTTTTGCTTGAGGGCATTAACTAAAGTTTTGGTAATATGTTTTTGCCCGACCATGTCTTTAAACATTCTTGGACGCCATTCACGGTATAGTGCTAAATAAGCCACTCAATCACCCTCGATTAATAGAGTATACATATTGAATATCAAAAAAGATGGCACATGTCCACCTAAAAGGAGTTTATTCTGTTATCTAAGACCAAAAATCTTATCATAGCTAGTTTTCCCATTTCTTACGGTTGAAATTAATTATAACAAAATAAAAAGCTAAAGTCGAATACTTTACTTAAATCAGGTTTTCGCCTGCCATTTTCCCATCCTACCTTTAAGGAAAGGTAATTGCCCAGCGCAATTGAGAGGAGGATAGACACCTAAGTGCATAAAAAAAGATAGTCATTGACTACCTTATAAATATCATAGCCGTACACCCTTGATCGAACCGTCACCTCCGAACGTTACCTTGATGGACAAACTCAATTCAGGCAACCTCACGGCACACAAAACGCTCTTCTTAGTGCTGCTTCCGTCAAGACCTGACACGGTTCGAAGTGTTCTGTTGCGTGAGACCAAAATCTCATCGCCGCCCAGCAAAGACAGCTTCACAGATGAGGCCCTCTCGCAGGAATTCAACCTTGCTATAGCGGACTGCAAGTTACAGGAAACCGCTACCTCCCCGTCTAGTACGGCTAGCCTAATTATAACAAAATAATAAGCCAAAGTCGAATACTTCGACTTAAATCAGATTTTCGCCTGCCATTTTCCATCCTACTTTAGGAAAGGTAATTGGCCATCGCAATTGTGAGGATTTTTCCATCCATGCTTTCCGTTCTGGATGTGATTACAACTGGTATCGCTACTCCCATCAGCACTGATAGCACCTGTTTTTTTGCAATAAAGGTAATTGCTTTAGACAGCGTGTTTCCTACAGTAACCTGTGGTACAACGATGATATCAGCATTACCCGCAACCGCTCCTTTAATTCCTTTGCGCTCTGCAGATTCCATGGATATGGCATTATCAAGGGCAAGTGGACCTTCTACAATACAACCTTTTATCTGCCCTCTTTCTGACATTTTGCTGAGGACTGCAGCATCAACTGTATCCTGCATAGCAGGATTGATGACTTCTGTAGAGGCCAGTACTGCCACCTTTGGTTTTTCATAGCCCAACTTATGTGCTAATTCGACGGCATTTTCTAAAATCATCTTTTTTGCCATTAAGTCGGGATCTATAGTGATGCCACAATCTGTAATCATCAAAAGTCCATCTTTATTTTCTTTTTCAATCACTGCTACATGAGAAATTCTTTTTCCAGTATTAAGACCCTTCTTCTTGTCTAAAATTGCCTTCATAAAAATATCGGTGTGAAGCATCCCCTTTTTTATCGTGTCTACTTCACCACTTACAATCATGTCTACCGCCTTTTCTGATGCTTGTTTGTGATCTTTTTCATCAATCATCTCAGCACTTACGGATAATTTATTTTCATTAATAATTTTTTTAATTTTCGTGGTATCACCTAATAATATAAATTCGGCAAGTTCCATTTCCTCAGCTTTGCTAACAACCTTGAGAACCTCTAAGTCCTCTGCTACAACTACAGCAATTTTCATTTTTCTCTTGTGCTTTACAAGCTCAAGCAAATGGTCAAAATTTTTTACTAACATGTTTATTACTCCTCCTGATGTATTAATATTTTTTCGGCGCTTCTTCACCGGATAGATACCTGAGCGCATTCTCGGCAAGAGAAAGCATTTCGTTTTCGCCGGCCATAATTTCTACTGGAGCAATAAAATTGACCCTTTCTTTTACCCAACTGGTAAACAATTCAGAGAATGCCAGACTTGCAGTAAAAATAATCGCATCGACCTCTCCTTTTAAAACGGTTGCAGCTGCACCGATTTCTTTGGACACCTGGTAAGCCATAGCTTCATATACTTCTTTTGCATACTCGTCGCCATTTCTAATTCTCTCTTCAACTTCAAGCCCGCTATTAGTTCCCAGATAGGACATAAGTCCGCCGCCGCCGCTAATTTTTTTCAGTATATCATTCTGTGAAAAGTCACCGCTGAAACACATTTTAACTACTTGTTCCACAGGCAAAGCACCGGCCCTTTCTGGAGCAAATGGTCCTTCTCCATTTAACGCATTATTTGCATCGATTATTCTTCCCTTATTATGGGCTGCTACAGAGATTCCCCCTCCCATATGCACTACAATTAGATTCAGGCTTTCATAAGCAACTTTCCTTTTTTTTGCATATCTCTGGGCAATTGCTTTATGATTCAAGGCATGAAATAAACTGATTCTCTCAATTTCTTTTATTCCTGAATATCTTGCCAGTTTACAAAATTCGTCTGTGGAAGGAGTATCTGCCGTGATAGCCGGAATATGATATTTCCTCCCCAAGTCCATAGCGATCATACTGCCTAGATTGCTGGAATGAACGCCATAATGGCCTGAAGCAATGTCTCTTAACATCTCTTC
>JBMNTM010000116.1:0-5513 GCA_050945735.1 Desulfosporosinus sp. | reverse complement strand
CATAGGTTTTAATTTTTACCCCAATAATGAACAAAGATTCATTTTACCAAAAGGAGTAACAAAGAGATGATGAAAGTATTAGAGAAGATGAAAACGCAAAAAGTGAAAATAAAAAAAGTAATTTCTTATTTAGCCATCGTAGCGCTATTTATTATAGGCTTCATTTTGTTTCGCAATATGGACTCCTGGGCTGTAATCCAAAACGCTCCGCCGGTTTCCGCCGACAGTAAAATAACCGTTGAGGTCCAAAAAGCGAAAACCATGACCATACAGCCGACCAGTACTTATGATGCCACTCTTATGGCCGGGGAAGAAAGCGTGGTCGGCGCGGAGGTGCCCGGCAAGGTGGTACAGATTTTATTTAAAGAAGGGGAAGCGGTCCAAAAGGGCAAACCTTTGATCGTTTTGGAGAGTCAGGATTTGAACGACCAGCTGAAAGCTGCCCAGGCGCAGCTGTCTGCGGTGCAGGCCACTTTGCCTAAAGCGGAAGCCAACGTTGAAATCTCCCAGCGTAATTATGATAACGTCAAAGCGCTGTATGAAGCCGGAGCGGCCGCTGCCAACGACTTAAGCGATGCCGAGACTGCGCTTAAAGTTGCCCAGGCGGATCTTGCTGCTTTGCAGGCCAACATTGGGGCAGCCCAGAGCGGGGTCGAAAGATTGCAGAATACGCTGGCCAAATTGGTGATTAAAGCGCCCGCAACCGGTTTTGTGGAAGATAAAAACGTCGCCGTGGGAGCGTATGTGGCTCCCGGGGTGCCGCTGGCCATGGTGAGGAACACCGCGACTATTCAGGCCGTAATTAAAATCCCACAGGCGGATGCCGGCAAAATTAAGGTCGGTCAGAAGGCTAAAGTTAGAGTAAGCGGGGACAGTCAGGAATATGACGGAACTGTGAGATACATAAGCACGACGGCCAGCATGGCTTCCAGAACTTTCATCACTAAAGTGGAAGTGCCAAATAAGGACAATAAGCTGAAAGCCGGTATTTATGCCAACGTGGATATTGTCAGCGGCAGTGAAGTATCCGTGCTTGTTATTCCGCTGAAAGCGGTGGCGGGCAGCGAAGGAAGCTATTATGTGTTTATAGATGATAATGGGGTGGCGCGCCGCACTGCGGTGACACTGGGCGAAACCTACGATGATGTAATTGAAATAAAATCCGGCCTCACTGAAGGTGCCGCCGTAATCTGCAGTAATATAAATGTGCTCCAGGACGGAGATCTCATAGTACCGGCAGAGCAGCCGCCGGCGCCGGCTGAAGAGCAATCACTTGCCGCAGTCATAGGGCAACCGCTTGTTGTAGCTGTAAAACAGCCGCTTGCAGCAGTCGCAAAGCAGTCGCTTATTACGGCCGTAGGGCAGCCGCTTGTTGCAGCCGCAGAGTAGGGGGAATAAAGATGCTTTTAACAGATTTGAGCCTGAAGCGCCCTACTTTTACGATTGTGATCATTATTGCTTTGATGGTGACCGGAGCGGCCTCATTTATCGGCTTGCCCATTAACGATTTGACCGAGGTGAATATGCCTGTCGTTTCGATTGTCGTGGTTCAGCCGGGTGTTGCGCCGGACCAAATCGAAACTAAAGTGACCCGGAAAGTGGAGGATGCGGTGGGACAGATCTCGGGCGTGGATCAGATTACTTCTACGGTGAGAGACAGTGTCTCCGTTACAATTGTGCAGTTTATTCTGGAAAAACCGGCGGACGAAGCGGTTCAGGAAGTAAAGGATAAAATAGGGGCCATTCGCGGTGAATTGCCCCAGGATATACAGGAACCGGTGGTCGCCGCGTATGATATGACAGCCCAGCCGATTGTGTCCCTGGCAGTTACCGGCACGGTCGGGGAGAAACAACTGTCTGAGGTTGTCAATAATACGATCAGTGTGCAGCTAAGCACCGTGAAGGGTGTCGGCTCCGTCAATGTCTACGGTGATCAGGAGCGGGAGATCCAGATTTTGCTGGATAAGCAAAAAATGAATGCCTTAAGCGTTACGGCTGCGGAAGTGGCTAACAGCTTAGGGTCGGATAATTTGGATATTCCGGGCGGCAAAGTTTCCGACGGCGAGCGTGATATAAGTTTGCTAACCACCTCCGCTATCCGGACTGTGGAAGATTTCGGCAAGATCCTGATCGGGAAGCGCGGCGAGGATGAAATCCATGTCCGGGATATCGCCGAAGTGGTGGACAGCAGCAAAGAGATGGACAGCATCTCGCTCTATAACGGGCAGAATGCCATTGGGATAGACGTTGTGAAACAGTCCAGGGCCAACACGGTTGAAGTGGCCGAGGCCATCAAACAAGAAATCGTCAACATTCAAAAGAATCTGCCTCCGGGAATTACGATCGACATTGTCAAGGATAACTCCACGATGATTCATGAACAGGTCACGAACGTAGTAAAAACACTGATCGAAGGATGTATCATTGCCGTACTGGTTATTTTCCTGTTTTTGGGCAATGGTGTCAGCACCCTGATCACCTCCCTGGCGCTTCCTACTTCGATTGTGGCCACGTTTATCATCATGAAGCTGATGGGTTTTACGCTCAATCTGATTACCCTGGTGGCCCTGGCGCTGTCGATCGGCTTGCTGATCGATGATGCTATTGTGGTCATTGAAAATATTGTCCGTCACATGAAGATGGGCAAATCGCCGCTGCGGGCTGCCCAGGAAGGAACTTCGGAAATCGGCCTGGCGGTGCTCGCCACCACGCTCACCATTGTAGCGGTATTCTTGCCCGTGGCTATGATGAACGGCATTTTGGCGAGCTACCTGCGGGAGTTCGGGCTTACCGTTGCGTTCAGCGTCCTGATCTCTTTGTTTGTGTCCTTCACGCTGGTACCTATGCTGGCATCCAGATATTTAAAGGCCGGTGGGGAACATGGCATCACCATTAAGGGGAGGATTGGCAAATTTATATTATGGTTTAATCGCTTGTTCAATAAACTGGGAAAAAAATACGCCGGACTTTTGAAATGGTCCTTAAAGCACAGGCTGAGCGTCGTGTTCATCTCTGCAATATTGCTGTTCTTTAGCATCGCCATACTGCCGTCTTTGGGGATGTCCTTCCTGCCGGCGGAAGACAAAGGCGAAATCAATATTAAGGCTTCGCTGGATTCCGGCTTATCCCTGGAAAAAGCCGGCGTTATGGCCCGGGAAATGGAAGCGGCCGTCCGGGAGTTTCCGCAGGTGCTGTATACCTACGCTACCGTAGAAGCGGACCAAGTCGCGATGTACGTCAGAGTTACCGGCAGCGACCAGAGAAATGAGCCGATCGAAGAGATCGTGGCCGGGATGAGAAGCAGTTTGCAAAAAATACCCGGGCTGAGTTTTTCCATCACCGGCAACAGTTCGATCGCCACTATCGGTAGTGTCGGCTACGAGGATTTTGCCTACCATATTACCGGCCACGACTTTGCCGCTCTCCAGCAGTACGCGCAGACGCTTAAGGCTGCTGTCCAAGATCTGCCGGGTGCCGTAGATGTCAGCCTAAGCTATAAAACAGGCAGCCCCGAAGCACAGCTTCAGGTTGACCGGGACAAGGCGGAAGACCTGGGCGTCAGCCCGGCAGTGGCGGGGAGCACGCTGCGCATTTTATACAACGGCGTTACCGTCGGACAATATGAGGAAAATGGTGACCGCTATGATGTGACGGTAAAACTGAAGCCCGAAGACCGGCAGAGTTTAAGCAGCTTCAACGGCATCTATGTCCCGAGCAGCAATACGGAATATAACAATCCCATCCTTGTGCCGATTACCCAGGTAACGGATCAGGTATTTACGACCTCCGCTGCGACCATCAATCGCTTTGATAAGGAAAGGGAGATCCAGATTTCCGCTAATATAGTGGGCATCACCCCCGGGGATTTCGAGAAGGCCTTCCAGCAAACAGTGAAAGACCTCGGCCTGCCCGCAGGGATCAGCTTAACCGTGACCGGTGTCAATGCGCTGATGACTGAAGTATCCGAAGGGATTGTCATCGCCCTAATCCTCGGTGCCGTGTTCATCTTCCTGATTCTGGCTGCTCAATTTGAGAGCTTTGTTGACCCGCTCTCCATTATGTTTTCCCTCCCCTTGGCCATTATCGGCGCTGTCCTCGGTCTCCTTGCCGGGCAAAAAGAACTCAGCTTTGTAGCGATGATCGGGATTGTATTGCTGATGGGCCTGGTGACCAAAAACGCCATTTTGCTAATTGACTTCACCCGGCAGCGCAGGCGGGAAGGCGCAACACGCCAGGAAGCTATCTTGGATGCGGCGACTATTCGTTTAAGGCCGATCCTGATGACCACGCTGGCCATGATTTTCAGCATGATTCCGATCATCGTCGAAGGCGGCGCGGGCGCCTCATTTCGTTCGCCAATGGCCTATGCGGTAATCGGAGGTCTGATTACCTCGACCCTTTTGACCCTGGTTGTGGTCCCGGTCATGTATACATTTTTGGACGATGTAAGGAACCGGTTTGGCAGGAAACACAATACAACCGATACAACCGATACAACCAACTCGCTATCAGTTTAATCAGGACAACGAATATTACGGCGCAGCACAGAGTGGCTGCGCTTGCGTCCATTGCGCTCTGAATTATGCCTATACAATTCTTGAAGAGCTACATTATTGGTTATCATCTGAATTGGGTCTAAGAAAGGAAAAAATGTCTTATCTGAAGAAAATATCATTTATCCATTTAACATACCGGCAATTACAAATTTAGACTCACTGAGTTTAGATTACAATGTTCTTTCATAGTTAACGTTTGAGGTGGCTAATGATAAAAAAGTATAGTACAGATTATTGGAAAATGATATTATTGGGATTGTCGGTTGCTTATCTTTTAGGATTATCTGCGGTGGTGGACCGGTTAAACCTTGGTTTAGTTTTTATCATTTGGTTGGGTGCAATGCTTCCGGTGATGCTGTTATACCGTTCGTGGTCTGTACTGCTGGAAATGTCAATGTTACCGTTTCTCTGGCTTATCGCAGTGCCCTTCGAGTTTTGCTTAGGCCCCACCTGGTATCTGCTGTTAGTTTCAACCATAACAATTTCTATAAGTCACCGGATAGATTCTCGTATTGCAACAACCGGTTCTGTGCTGTTCTCTTTGATTTTGGGTTTATTACTGACCTATAACCGACAAATTGGAATAGTGGGGTTTGTATTATCAGTTACGATATTGTTCTGGCTGGCATTTTACGGTTTAAAAACCATCAGAGGAAAAGCTATTTACAAACCACCAAAGAATATTGATCTGATTTTGTGCTCGTTTTCCGGAAATACCGGACACTATGCAAATGAATTTATAGAAAGTGCCCGCAAGAGCGGGTCGGCGGTTATTGTACATAGAGTTCATTATTACCAGGCCTTCAAGCCTGTCTTAAACGGTGATTCTTTAGTTAGGGGATGCTGAACAACCCCTTGAGATTTAGTTCATAACAGGTCTGGCTTGTTTAAACGAGCCTTGTAGCTTTCCTAAAAAGAAAACGTAAAAAGGGTAAAAAAGAACTCTGAGCCGATGCT
>JBMNTM010000115.1:0-5569 GCA_050945735.1 Desulfosporosinus sp. | reverse complement strand
CTATAAAACCTGAACCTAAACCCTCTTCGATGGAGCGTTGAATAAAGTCCTCGCGTAAGGATTCCTTTAGTGCTTTGGGCATCCAGACAATACGGACAATGCCGCCTTCTGCTGGGGCAAATTTCTTGCTAAACAAGTACTCTTTTGCAATTCCCACAAAACCTGGTGCTTGCGTTCCGCTACCACAAATTTCGGCGAGTGTGGAAAATGTCATACCACAAGGAGTCATTCCCGTGTATTCACGGGTAGTGAGCATAAAACCGTTGGCCTCAGGAACAATAGCCAGGATGACCTCAAAACAACTGCTGGAGGTCAGTGGCTTATCCATTAAGCTGTAAAGATTAACCTCTCCTATGGTGTTGTTTGAGGCTTTATATATATAATTATTTATACTTTGCCACATACCTTTAAACGCATCAAGAGCTGGCCCTTTGGGAATAGGTTGGTTTGGTCCGTATTGTGTGATCTCATAAGATGCTTTGGCATCCAACCAGCTTACGGCACCACACAAGCCAATCCGTTCCGGAGTCACTATACAGACATGATTGGGGGCAAAAGACTGACAAATCAAACAGGAATAAAAATCTTTGACAGACTCATCCGTCAGATTCCTCGTTCGATTGTCACGGACCCGATACCGTTCTCGCGCTTTTACAAGGGCTTTCTCAACGGCTGTTTGATCTGTAACAAGAGTAATTTGCACACGGTCAACAATTGTTGGAAATTCCTGCTTTAACTTTGCTAACAAAAGATATCCTAAATGTTTTATTAATAAGCCTTTTGCCCTGGCAGTTTTGGAAATACGTATCCGGCACATATCTCTTTGGCCTATGTGCCAAATACCCTCTCCCAGGTTTGCAAAGGAATGAATTCTGCGCTCGATCACACTTTCAAAATCTGCCTGCATCTTACGTCCGAAAATACTAATCTTAATTCCCAAGGGAAGTTTGTCTCCCTCTGGAACACTATCGATTTCCGGCCCAATAACCGTGACCTGACCATCAACTATCTCATCGGAGCTCACCATCTGAACAAGCTCAAAAGCCGCTGTTCCTCCGCCACCAAGTTCTACGTAGGTATCTGCCTCAGAAATAGTTTCTCCAACAATAGCTGGGCCGTAGTTGATGGGAATAGGAATATCACTGGGTGCTAATTTTATCCCGCGAACTTCCAGCGCTAAGAAAATTATTTTATCATAATCAGGTTCAGAAATATACCAATCCGGGATTTGCAGATCATCACCAAGCAGCTGATCAGTCAAAACTGGGAAACCCATAAAGATGGCACCCATTTCAACAGCGGCCTTAAAATCATCCAATTCTCCAAGATGAAGAACAAAACCCCGAATGCGGCGACGTTGATAGTGGCAATGTTTTTCTCGTTCTCCGGCCGGAATGCCGCCGAAAGCCAGACCTGCTCTGAGAGTATAGTTCACGGCGTGAATAACCTGAGTAGTGTTTCCTAAAGGAAATGCCATATAGTCTTCGCCAATATTGACCTTCTCCTCAGATAACTGCTCAATAACCTCATCGCAAAGAAAAATCATAAACCCTTTATTCATCAAATCATTGACTATTTTCTTTGCTGCCGATGATTCTTTGGCGCGCCCCAAAATAATTGCTAATCCCGGAATCGTCCAATCAACCATTTTAATGCCGTGTTTCAGCAATATCGAGTCACTTAAAAATCCAGTCCACGGCTTATCCTTCTGTTTATTACCCTGCAGATAGTGTAACGTCTCAATGATTTCTAAAGCATAAAGAACAGCTTCTCCCCAAAGCCTTGCATTCGTAAAGGTAAGATCGGAACGCACCTGATTCCGCATCCGGTCCAGGATAGGAAGCAGTTCCCCAAGTCTGGTTACTTGTTCGCCCGAAAGACAAGTAATGATGGGAAGATAGTAAGCTGTATCCGGATAACCGACGGTTTGATTAATACCAAAGTCCTTAATAGCACGATCCAAAAGCATTTTTGCATTAGTAATGGCAATCATGGTACCATTGTATATTTTACGCAACAGTTTTTTCGGCTGCTTTGTTGGATCATGCATAGCGGTTTTATAAATCTGATCCATTGATAATATCCCTCCCTTCTTACCGACTTTGGATAGTCTTTAAATTCTTTCTGTCGTGATTAAAGGTTTAGTTATTCTAGTCCTTGCCGGAATTTGTCTAGTCCTTACCGGAAATTGCTATATTGCTGGACCTGCGCTCCGTCAGCGTGTATATTAGTAAATATAGCCTGGATACCTTAAAAAGGCCAAGGATGAAACGCTAGTCCATAAGCTCCGGCTCCTACATGCGTAGCAATAACTGCCCCAAGTTCAAATAAATAGACTTCATGTTCCGGACAACGAGCTTGAATTTCTTTTAGTAGGGTTTGACCTTCCTCAGGTTTATTAACGTGCATAACACAAATACGGTAACGCTTACCCGAAGATAATGCACGATCTAATTCATCGAGCACACGCTGCCAAGCCCGAGAACGCGAACGTACTTTGTCAAAAACATCGATTTGTGCGTGTTGATTAAAGTACAGAATCGGTTTTATTTGAAGTAAAGTTCCAACCAGGGCAGCCGCTCCACCAATTCTGCCACCTTTTCGTAAATTTTCTAGTGTATTAACAATGAAATAAAGTTCTGTCTGTTGTTTTAAGTTATAAAGCTGTGACATAATTTGCAAAGCACTCAAACCCTGCTTAGCCCATTCAGCTGCTGCCCAAGCCAAGAAACCAAGACCCAGAGCAGAAGACCCGGAATCAAAAAGATGAATATTAGGGTTGGAAGCTAAGTTTTTGGCCATCTGGGCTGCTTGGATTGTTCCACTTATGGTTGAAGTGATATGAATGCTCACAATATCTTCGATCCCTTCCGAAAATAAGGATTCATAAGTATCCAAAAACGCACCAACGGAAGGTTGAGAGGTTGTTGATAGACCAGAAATCCGACTTAACTTGTCGAAAAAAACAGTAATGGAAAGTTCGGTTTCAAAAAAAGTTTCATCCCCAATATTAACACTGAGAGGTACTACTCTAATCCGAAATTGTTCAAGGATATCTTTAGTTAAATATCCTGTAGAATCCATGACGATTCCAATTTTACTCAATTTTTCTTCTCTCCCCTATAAAATACACATAATTTCATTTTTCTAAAGGTGAATAAAGTATATCCTAAAATAGTATGTGTAGCAATAACTCTCCTTTTGACTTATCAGCCATAAGGAGAATATCAAAGGAGGTAACTATGAAAGCTTTAATTACTTTAACATCCAGTGAATCAAAACGACTAATTGCCAAAGGGATAAAGGCATTGCCCAGTGTGCTGAACGCTTTGGAAAAACATACAATTATTGTGGCAGGTGGTACGACAAATGCTTTTGTGGCAGAAGAGTTACTTGGTGTTCAGATTGAGGATAAAACTGGTTATACCGTAGGCATTGTCACCAAGGGAGAGCTGGGAATCAGTCAGTCTTCCAAGAAAACTGCTCCTTATGTTATTATCAGGGGACAAGCATCGGCAACCTCATGGAAAGAATATTTGCCGAAATTACAGGTGGGGGACATTTTTATCAAAGGTGGTAACGCCGTAGACCAAACGGGTTTAGCTGCTGTAATGGTTTCAGATTCAGCAGGCGGTACGATTGGAGCCGTTCAAGGAATACTATATGCCCGAGGGGTTAAACTAATTGTCCCAATCGGTCTTGAAAAAATGATTCCGGATGTACGTAAAGCCATAGAATTCATGACTAAATCCCCTGTTGATCAATCATTTGGTCATAAAGTCGGACTCATTCCCATGATCGGAGCAAATGTTGTTACAGAACTGACTGCCCTGGAAACACTGTACGATGTCCAAGCCTGCTGCATTGCTGCAGGTGGGGTTGATGGCTCAGAAAGTGCTGTTACAATTGCCATTGAAGGACTCGATCAAGAAGTACAAAGGGCTATTCGGGATATTAGGTCTTTTAAAGGCGAGCCGCAGCTTTCCGTTCAAAAGACAGAATAGTCTATTCCGCAGACGATCTGCTCACTACGTTTTGCCCCTGATATTATTCATGTTCCTCAGGCCGGAACTTTGCTTGTTGGCTTCCTTCAGATTCCACCTTGCGGTGGACACCTTTGCCTTCAGCTAATGGTTGGTCGCTGCATCCCCCCCCCATAACTGACTTTCACCGTCAAGTGAATCGCCATGCATGGCGCACATATGAAAGGGAACTATTACAGTTCCCTTTTCCCATGTGTTTCTTAAATAAAATTAGTCATTCAGCTTTATGAAAAATTATTGTTCCATTTATCTCTTATATTAATCGGGGACGTGGGCCGAAGAACTGGAAGTAATGGCATTCCAGTCGCCCACTGTATAGCTTTCGGCTTTTATCCCAACGCCGTCCGATTAAGCGTTCCGGGAACTTGTGAGTGGTCAGCATATGCAGTGACCAGTTTTCCAAACGTTTAAACGTTTCCCCAAGTTCAAGATAGAGTCTGTCGATCTCTTTAGACTCTCCAAGACGTTCTCCATAGGGTGGGTTGGCAATCATATGCCCGTACTTAAAGCGGGACCGTACATCTACCACCGGTAATCGCTGAAAGTGAATTACTCCGTTTAACCCAGCCTCAAGTGCGTGTTTCCGGGCTAAAGTCAAAGCATTAGGATCAATATCTGAGCCGTAAATATGTAAGGGTATGCTGCGATCCCAAAGATCGAGTGCTTCCTGCCATGCTTCCTGCCAGAGTGCTTTAGGAATTTTCGGCCATTTTTCGGCTGCAAAACTACGTTTAAGACCTGGTGCCCGGTTTTGGGCAATAAACGCCGCTTCGATGGGAATCGTTCCGGTCCCACAAAATGGATCTATTAAAGCACGGTCTTTATTCCAGAAACTAAGTTGAATCATGGCCGCGGCCAATGTTTCCTTTAACGGTGCTTGTCCGGCGAGCTGCCGGTAGCCGCGCTTATGTAAACCTAACCCGGACGTGTCTATAGTCAGTGTTGCAATATCCTTTAGCAAGGCTACTTCAATCTGGTAACGGGGTCCCGTCTCATCAAACCAGTTCCTAGCATAGCTTTCTTTGAGACGTTCTACAATCGCCTTTTTAACAATAGCCTGACAATCAGAAACACTAAATAACTGCGATTTAATGGATTTCCCTTGAACAGGGAAATTTGCATCCTCTGGAAGCCATTCCTCCCAAGGCAAGGCTCTTGTTTGCTGAAAAAGCTCTTCGAAGGTTCTGGCTTTAAAGGAGCCCATTTTAAGCAAAACACGATCAGAACTGCGTAACCAGAGGTTTGCCCGGCAAATCCCCAGTTCATCAGTACTGAAAGAGACTCTCCCGTTTTCAACAGTTAGGTTATCATACCCAAGGTTTTTTAGTTCACGCGCCACGATGGATTCTAAACCAAAAGCAGCCGTGGCGATCAGTTCAATTTTTGCCATGTGGATTTCAACCTTTCCAAATAAGACGGCATACGAGCTACACATCTTACCGTTTAATATATCTGCATCCTTTTTACTGTACTGTACTATCTTAAGCGGTGTTAGCCTAAATGACAAGTAACGCGGTAAATGCGTA
>JBMNTM010000114.1:0-5575 GCA_050945735.1 Desulfosporosinus sp. | reverse complement strand
CTTAAATGTCCCATGATTTCACCGAGCAATCGTTCAAAATTCACCACTTTTCCTTTGTTTTCAAGTTTGGCAAGGTGATGGTTTTTTAGACGAAGCAAATTTGCAAATACGGTCACGGGTGTCGCGCAAGCCGACCCATAAAATCTCTCCCGAATCGTAGCATTAATTCCTGGATTAGCCTCTTCTTGAATTTTTTCTAAGGTAGCAAATAATCTCCCAAGTTGATAGCCGACAGATGGTTGATTCATATCTAACTCCATGTTAACCTCCTTATAATTGTGATTTGGATAGAAATGATAATAACGGTTTAAATAGGCCTTTATCAATGCTGCACGAATAGGTTTAACCCTATTTTCTGTGTCGCTGCGAATTCGCCTAAGGACAGCTTGCAGCAAAGTTGCCGGGTAAGGGGTTCCATTCAAGATTGAACGCATAAAATCACCTGCAAGATTAGGTGTAATATTTTCACTTTTGTCTTGGGTAGCAATATTAACCAAAATACGCCATATTGAATAGTATTCAGGCTCTTTTGGCGGTTTAACGATGGCAAAGTCTTCAAAATATTGTTTAATTTTTTGCGAATACTCCGAAATTGTTCCAACCTTCCAAAAACGAACGGAAATTCTTGCGGCATTTGGTGCAAGTCCTAAAATGTAGAATCGATTATCACCATCATCTTCCTTGTAGGAGCCACTTTTCACTGATTCAAATAATGCTTTCACTTTTTCAATTCCTGCATCAGGATTGTCTTTTTCTGGTTCTTTAAAAAAAAATGTAAAGTCTGATTCAAAAGTTGATTGTTTTTCTGACCAGAAGACCGTTGATGCGTCGCCAATTAAAATCCGTTGATTCTTTGACTTTAACAAGGTATTTAACGCCGTAACATAAGCAAATTCTGTAGATTTTATTATTGGTGCATTATAACCTTGTTCTTTTCCATATGAATCATATCCTGAATTTTTTTGAAATCCTACCAAGCACTTTGTATCCTTATCTATTGGCGTTATGCTATGCGTTCGAGCTATTACACCCCTTTGACCAGTAACAAGACATATTCCTGTTTTTTGATTTTGCCCTGTATTCACATCTTTTTCTTCAGACCCGACCATTTTCAAGCTATTTCTTACATATTTTTGTACGTTTTCTCGACATGGAATAGGTTGTATATCCGAAGCCAAACGAAAAGACATATTGCATTGAGTAGATTTTAAGCATTCCTGAATCTGAGGTGAGGCTTTAGCCTTCGAAATCTCATTATTTTCATAAAAGTTTATAATCGCTCTTACTCCAATATCATCTGCTAACTCTTGCGGAAGTTCCTTTAATGCTTTGAGCCAGGTTTTGTGTTGTTTGATTGATTTTTCGTCCTCAGTTGGTAGTCCGAGTAAGTACCCGATGTGATCCCACAACAAAAAGGTAGTTTTATAACTATTTTTACCAGTTCTCCCTACCGATCTAGGTAGCAAAAAAGTTTTTCCAACTAATTTATTTCCTATTTTTTCTCTTGTATCTTCAATGTTAATAAATTTCCCTTCTTCAGTAATAACGATTGAAAATTGGAGCTCTTTTTTTTCAAAGCCTTCAGGTGCAATATCACTTTTTGGATCAGCAGCTTTTCGATCATAATACTCTTTCAATGCCTGTAAGATCATCCTCTCAACTCTACCTCCCTTCGATCAGTATTAATAACTCCTTTATTAATTTGCGCTCTAAAAAATAAAGCTGGCGGTGCGCTTATGTTTTGCTCAAAATCTAGATCATACAACATAAACCCTAGATCTCGCGTTTCGTTTATCGGTTTTGCCTTCTCCTCTTCCGGGTTTTTGATCAATCTAAAATCACAAGCAAATTCCCGGCAACCTAAATATGGGCGGTGAAAACATTGACCTTTTTTTGCCCTCCTTTCAAACATCGCTGCATACTTTGCTTCAGTTTCATTAAATCGGATAATTTCATTAGACTCATTCTGGTCCGCCCAGAATTCGGGTGAACTGGAGCGATTTGTTAATCGTTTATCTGGAGGGATAAAGTCAAAGAATCCGTGGATACGATATCTGACATCTCGCAAAAAAAGCCCTGCACGTTGCTGTCGTTCATCTTCGATAAATATGCCCATGGGAGCCCCTAGAACACCTTCCATTTGTTTTGAGGTTGGTAAAGATGCCCTTTTGCCAACTTCATTTCTACGTACTGAAATCCATTTGATTGGATTTAGTACTTCAATTTTCGTAACATTCCATTTAATTGCGGGCTTCCATAAAATTGATTCAAATATAGCTCTAGCTGCGGATGGCGTGATAACATCATAACTCACACGTTCGACTTTCATTTCTGGTCGCGTAAAACAGGCGTAATCACCCCAAACTTCTAAACACCAGTTAGGCAAGGATAATCGACTCCTTTCTAAAGAATAAAATTCTCAGGGTCAAAGGGAGTTTCATCAACTAAAAGTCCTGTTTCCAAGGAATAATCAAGGTTTGACGTAAGCGCAAATATTTTGGGATACACTTCTTCTATAGATCCTCGCTGATTCAATTGATTAAAATCGTAATTATAGATATTAACCGTATATCGTTGAAGTTTGCGCATTAACCACCGATCGGGCCCTTTTAACTTCAATAAATCAATTAATTTCTCTCCTTGGCCATAACGGACTAAAATTGTTTTATACAGGGATTCATCAATAATGTGAAATCTTTCTGCTGCCGTTCTAAAATAAATGCTACATTCACTTAAGCCATTTTGATGAGGATTTAGTAAAGTTACAATATCCTCTTTATCTAATGAATTGGCCTTCCAATATAGTTCAGCAAAATACTTTTCAAACATCTCGAATTTTAATGGATCCGGGCCATTGGATGAAACAATACTTAAAGTGGTGTCTGCCGCTTTACGTAATATTCCTAAGGGAGCCTTTTTTGGCGAATTAAAAACTTTAACCCTCCCTTTATCTTTCATTTTCCCTTCCCTATTGCATCGACCTGCTGCTTGGGCGATAGAGTCTAGACCCGCAAGAGCTCTATAGACGACCGGAAAATCCAAATCGACACCTGCTTCCACAAGCTGAGTACTTATTACCCGAACGGGCTCTCCATTCTTCAATTTTTCTTTAATCGTTGTAATTATTTCACTGCGGTGCTGCCCGCACATCAAAGCCGATAAATGAAAGGTTCCTTCGGGCATTAAACTATGCAGTTGGCGACAGCTTTTACGATCAGAAACAATACATAAAACTTGATCATATTGTTGTAACTCATCTGATATTTCTTCCCAACTAGATATATCATTAAGATCCTCAGGAAATTGTACGTAACATCTTTCTAATGATTGATAAAGCTTTGTCACTTCTTCTTTATTGCCTATAATTTCTTTGATGTTCTTTAACCCGGGAAATGATTTTTCTTCAATTATTCGTTCCTTAAAGGCTGGTTGAGTAGCAGTTGAAATTACTAAACTAACTTGATAATGATCCACAAGTAGTTGCATTGTTTTCAGGATTGGATCTAAAAAATCAACGGGCACCAACTGGGCTTCATCCAAGATAACTACACTTTTCACAATATTATGTAGCTTACGGCATCGGCTGGACTTTGCTGCAAAAAGAGATTCGAAAAATTGGACAGAAGTCGTTACAATAATCGGGGCATCCCAATTTTCAGATGCCAATCGGGATTTTGGGGTCGAGTCATCTTCTTCTAAACTGGAATGATGTTCGATAACTTGGTCATCACCAACTGCCCAACGAAACACATCAGCATTTTGCTCAATAATACTTGTGTAGGGAATCACATAGATTATTCGATCCAAATGATATTTCTTGGCATGTTCCAGTGCAAAAGCAAGACTAGACAATGTTTTACCTCCACCCGTCGGTACCGAAAGTGAAAAAATTCCTTGCTCATCACTTGCCCTTTGCACACACTTTGCCCGAATATATCTTCTGATTTCATTAACTTTTGTATCTTCAGATGTATCATCTAATTGTTTAATAGTCCGATTGAATCGATCCAAGAGTTCTGATATAGAGCAATAGCCGCCCCTAAATGTTGCCTGGTCGATGTTCATATAAGACTCTGTGTCCAGAAAATCAGCGTCCACTAAACTAGAATATAACATTCGTATCCACAGAGAAACATCTAACCCTTTATCAAATCTCCATGGTGGAATCGTTGGCTTTGCTGACTTTATGTTATCAATAATAATAGGATCAAGGGTTTCCAGATCCTTCACTTGTGATAGTTGAAACTGAAGCGAAGCTCGTCCAACTCCCTCTGAAACAGACCAATTTGGCAGTCCTGCATGATGCCCTGCAATACAGTATGCCAAAAATCTTCCAAAACTTTTCCCAAATAAATCTTCTACTAGTTTAGCCCCATGAATTGCATGCGGTATTTTACCTCTGTTACCTTCAAAATATGCTTCTTCATCGTACCCACTTTTCTGTCGAAGATACTTCTGCCAAATGAGTCTTCCTTTACCTGCATCATGAGCCAAGCCTACAGCTTTACCCCAATCTCCAGAGTAAAACTTAGCAGCATTAGTTTCTGCTATCCTTGCCGTACCTTCTAAATGTGCTAATAGTTCGTGAGGAGAAGCCCAAGTGCCATCATCGTTCTGACGTAGATGGGCAATAAACTTATCTTTCATTTGCGAACCACCTTGCATAATAATCCTCTTAACCGTCATTATATCTAATCCTCAACTCATCCATCTCTTTTCGAATCTCCTCTCTCAACTCCTCCGGTTCCAGACAAATGGCACTCACACCCCAGCTTAATATCCATTTCTTGATTTCAAAAGTTCCCTCTACGCAAGCACTAAAGATAAGGCTATCTCCCTCGATTTCCTCAATTTTCTGCGAAGGATGCCAAATATTCTCTCTGATCAGTCTTGACACCGGTGGATAGAAGCGCACTTTAACATTAATTGGTTCACCTTTGCCTAATTTCCAGCTATTCTTGAAGTAATCTTCGATTGAAAATTCCTTATCAATTTGAAATTTCTTGTTTAAAATTTTTAAGTTTTGTATCCGATCAATACGAAAAATACGTTTTTCTTTGCGCAAGTGGCAATAGGCAATTAAATACCAACATCCTTCACGAAATAATATGTGGTAGGGGTTTACTCTCCTAACTGATACTGTGCGACTAGAATAGGAGTCATATGTTATTTCCACCGTCATCTGATCTAAAATTGCTTGATTTATTTGTGAAAAAGCTTCACCCCATGGGTAATAATCTTTAATTTGCTGAATGACAATACTTGTCCTCGGTTCAAGGCTTTTGAAAAAATACTCATCCTTCTCCCGAATCACTTGAGAAATCTTTGCTAAGGCTGATTCTAAATCTTTTTTATAGGGGATGCCTTTCTGCTCTAATAACACGCGGGAGGCTACAAATATAGCTAAAGCCTCCGCTCCAGTGAACGCCAGTGGCTTTAAGTAGTAAGATCCCCTGGAGATAAACCCTCCGGCAGCTCCAGTTGATGATATAATACTAAATCCCGCTTTACGAAGGCTGCTAATATCCCTTTGAATTGTCCGGGTAGTCCTCCCAAATATCTTAGCTAATTCTTT
>JBMNTM010000113.1:0-5578 GCA_050945735.1 Desulfosporosinus sp. | reverse complement strand
CTAAAAATTATCTTTTTGGCAGCCTGTTAGTGACCACATTTTGACCTTGTTAAGATTAAAGAATGTTGATTTATCAAGGTTTTTAGGAATTGTTAGTCTGGTTTTTGCTTAAGGCGGTCAAGTCAGGAGTACTCCCCCGTTTCGTGGTTACAATAAAAGAGTATGTGAGGATTAATAAAGATATACTTCTACAGGACATAAGAAAACCTACTAACACTTAAGTACCGGCAATGGTGACTAAGTGTTCCTGCAGTAAAGAAAGGTGATAATAATTAAAACAAGCCTTCACTTAGATGAAGGCTTATTTACTAAAATAAATTACTGCACATATACTATGACATTCCGTACACCATATGATAATGCGGCCTCTCGCGAATCCATGTAAAGGTCGATACGATTGCCTTTAATTGCTCCCCCGGTATCTAAAGCAAGAGCTTGTCCATAACCTTCAACATAGACTTTTTTTCCCAAGGGGATTACGCTGGGGTCGACAGCAACGATCCCGCTGCGGACTGATGTCCCCGTTTTTGTTATCCCTCCGGGAATACAGTAAGCTGTAGCTCTCATAATATAAGCTCGTTTAAAATTTATAGTTTTTCTGCCCCGGGAAATTGATGTTTGAACCCCTCGGGAAACTACTTGATTTATTGGTGCAGTAAGAACTCGCTGACTTAGTATTTCCCGATTAACCTCTTTTCCATCTTCTAAGGTCAGTTTAATAGTTTGCTCTTGAAGACCATTTGAGCCGCGACTGACAATTTTGTCCGGTAATCCGACGGGATAATTGGCCGGCTGTGATACAATCTGAAAAGGAATTTCACTTTTTATGGTATCTATTTTTTCCGTAACCCTAACCACCTGAACCTTATCATTAGGCTCCAACATACGGTCTAAAGACTGCGAAACCTTATCTTTCGCTCCCAAGACAATGCCTAGTTTCGTGAGCGCATCAGCGACGGTTCGTGGTGCGAGATAGGTATCAATATCTTTACCGTCAACACGAATAGAAATAGGAATAGAACGCCGCAGCTTAATTTCCATTTGATCCGTAACAGCTTCCATTCGTGAAATATTCACTTCATCTACATCTTTTAGCTGCAATCCGTAACGCTTCGATAAATCATTAAGTGCTTCCCCCACTGTTTTTGCAGCTGTCCGTGTCTTGAAAGATTGGTTATCCACTAAAAGATGAACGGGCTTACTCCTTATTACTTCTACCTTTAATCCCCGGGTAACCAATGTATCCCGGGATGGGTTTACAATATCCTCCGGATATAATTCCAGGTCTGAATGAGCAAGAGCCTGACCCACAGTTCCATAGAGAGTCGTAACCCGTACCGTTTGTCCGTCAATCTGAGCCTCGATTGTTTTGGCATTGCAGCAAAGTAATACACCTGCAATAAGAAATACTGCACAAACAAATATAGCAATTTTAGCTATACGAGATCTTCGAACCAAGGATAAAACTTGCGTTCGAGTTAAGTGAAACATTAAATCCCTCCAAAACTACTTCGTAAGCAAATACGACCTGACAACCTCATTTTAATGGATAAGTAGTATGTTGTCAAAAGGAATTTCCATTAATTGGGTTGCAGTACATAGACCTGGACGGATTTTCTCCCCCAGTTTATACACTGGCGGAGAGTAGGAAAAAACACATCAATTCGATTTCCACGTATTGCTCCACCCGTATCTGCTGCTATGGCATACCCATATCCTTCGACATAGACTTTGCTACCCATCGCAATGACTTTCGGGTCAACTGCGATCACTCCTTCTCTCGGTTCGATGCCTGTAGCTGTTTTATTACCGGTATACGTATACGCTGTCGCTTCAACCTTCAATGTTTTTTTAATATTCTTATCAGGTAACAGGAAGTCTTTATTTGCAGCCGGGCTGGAGTTTTGGATAACCACTTTTTTCTTGGGAACCGGTTTGGAGTTCCTCAGAATTACTTCCTTCTTCGGACTTTTAAATTCGAAAGAAGATAGTACTTGCTGATCAGTGATTTGGCCTTCGCGCTCAAACGTCTTGACTACTTTACGTAAAATACCTTTTTCCCCTTTTTCCTGTACTTCGCTCTTTCCCGGAGGAAGTTTATCTGACTCTATGTATTGCGTGTCAAATGGAATTTCTAAGTCGACTACTTCAATTTTGCTCGCTATCTTGACAGTTTCTGAACCAAGTACTTCTTGATCGGGTATTTTCTGACCAGGAACTCCTTGGCTTGCGGCAGCTGAAATAGACTCCTTCCGGATAGATAAACCTCGACTAACCTCACTAGGAAAAGATACACCGCGCCTATCTGTACCCTGAGTAAATATTCCTCGGCTAATTGTATCTTGGTTTGATATCCTCCCACCCGGTTCCAAAAAGCCCATTTTACTCTCTAATTTATATTTATCTAAAGATTGTGCGGTCTGCTGAAAATTTGATTGTATCATTTGATTCATATCTGAAGTGTTCAGCACGGAATAACGTGAACCGGCTGCAAATACTGCCAAACCGCCTAAATATACGCTCCAATGTTTAGCGGCACGCCAATAATCTAAATAAGTATTAATCGGCAGCGAATACATTTTATCCCCCCTTAGAAACAATTATGTGAAATTTAAAAAAAAAGAACCTTCAGCTTAGAAGGTTCCTGAACAATTATCCTCTCTGTTGGTCTCAGAAAAGCTTGGCGGTTGCCAAACCCCATCCATTCTTACTTGGAATTAAAAATGGTTTCAGCGTTACGCATGGTTTGTAACGCAACTTCTTCAAATGGTAAATTCTTAATCGCAGCAATTTTCTTCACAATCTCCCGCACATATGTTGGTTCATTACGTTTTCCACGCCGCGGTTCAGGGGGTAAATATGGGGAATCTGTCTCCACAAGAATACGATCCAGCGGAGCCTTGCCGGCCACTTCGACCGCCTGCCGAGCGTTTTTATAAGTCACCGGACCAGCAAAAGAAAGATAAAATCCCAGGTTTAAGAGAATTTTGGCCATCTCCCAAGACCCGGAATAGCAGTGAAATATACCTCCAAACTTTGGGGGATGAGTTTTTATAATTGTCAAAACATCCTGATGAGCATCGCGATCATGAATAACAATTGGTAAGCCGACTTCATTTGCCAGCTTGATCTGTTGAATAAAAACTTTCTTTTGAACCGGGCGCGGAGAAAGATCGCGATAATAATCTAACCCAATTTCACCCCAGGCCAATACTTTCGGTTTTTTTGCCAAAAGCAAGAGCTTCTCCCAAGTATCATCCGTAGCCCCTTCAGCAAAGTGCGGGTGAACGCCAATGGCAGCATAAATGAAATTATAGTCCCGAGCCAGCTTCACAGATTGTTCTGAAGTAGGAAGATCACATCCAATATTTGTCACCCGGGAAACCCCGGCCGACCGTATTCTTGCGACAACTTGTTCGAAGTCTTTTAAAAAGACAGGGTCATCCAAGTGAGCATGTGAATCCCAGATCATTTCACCTGCGCACCCCCCGGGAGATCTTTATTAACCGTCAAGACCTCCAAGACTTCCCCCTGGGAAGCTGCTAAAATCATACCCTGAGATGTAATTCCTCTGAGCTTGGTAGGTTTCAAGTTAGCCACCAAGACCAGATTTTTGTTTACTAAGTCTTCTGGAGCATAGTGTTTAGCAATACCCGCGACCACCGTGCGTACAACGCCGGCCACTTCAACTTCTAACTTTATAAGTTTGTCAGTCTTCTCTACTTTCTCGGCACTAAGGACTTTTCCAATACGTAAATCAAGTTTAGCAAAATCTTCGATGCTGATTTCTTCTTTGATCGACTCAAATTCATGCGCCGGAACAGTTGCGGCGGTATCCTTCTCCTCTTCAATCATAAATTGTGAAATGTCAATCCTTGGGAATAGTGGTTTCCCCTTTTGTACTTTTATCCCAGCTTGCAATATGCCCCATTGAGCGGCTTCTTCCCAGCGAACAAGTCCTTCATCGTGACCTAATAGTGCGCAAATTCTAGGTGTTAATCCCGGCATAAAGGGGGCTGTTAAAACTGCCATAATGCGTATACATTCCATAAATGTATAGAGAACAGTATCTAAGCGCTCCCGCTGTTCCTCTTGTTTCGCGAGGACCCAGGGAGCGGTTTCATCGACATATTTATTACATCGTGCCACAAAACGCCAAATTTCTTCCAGAGCACTGGCGGGATCGAAAGCCTCAAGCCTTTTTTCGACGTCCTTTTTAACCATTTGACTTAACGCTTTCAATTCCTGCTCCTGCGGGCCGTCTTGTCCCGGAGGAGGAACAATTCCATCCCGGTACTTAACAACCATAGCTAAACTGCGCGATACAAAATTTCCAAAATCATTGGCCAAATCACTATTAATGCGCTCAACCAGGTTATCTTCTGAATACGTACCATCTGCTCCTACTTGAAGTTCACGCAATAAGAAATAGCGGATAGCATCTGAGCCGTATCTTTTAATTAACTCGAAAGAATCCTGCACATTTCCTTGGGTCTTGGAAATTTTCCCCCCACTTTTGGCCAGATACCAGCCATGCCCATAGATCACTTTCGGTAGCGGAATATTCAAGGCCATAAGAATAATGGGCCAAATCACAGCATGAAAGCGTACTATATCTTTTCCCATGAGGTGTACTTCTGCAGGCCAGAATCGCTGATAATTTTCCCCATCCGGGTAACCAAGTGCTGAAATGTAATTTATCAGAGCATCCAGCCATACATATACAACATGTTTTGGATCAAAGGGTACTTTGATCCCCCACTGAAATGTAGTGCGCGAAACGCAGAGATCATCTAATCCACCTTCAATAAAGCGCAACATTTCGTTACGCCGGGAAATCGGTTGGATAAAATCCGGATGCTCTTTGATGTATTTAATTAAAGCATCTTGATATTTGGAAAGACGGAAGAAATAACTTTCTTCCTTGAGCAATTCCACATCCCGGCCACAATCCACATTAGGGCATTTGCCCTCAATAAGTCTATTTTCCAGCCAAAACGTTTCACAAGGAGTACAATACCAGCCTGAATACTCCGACTTAAAGATATCCCCTTGTTCGTAGAGTTTTGTAAAAATTTGTTGAACAACTTTCTGATGACGTACCTCTGTCGTCCGAATAAAGTCATCATTAGAAATATTCAGAGCAAGCCATAATTCCCTGAAACGGTCAACTACGGCATCAACATAAATCTTAGGATCCATATGATTTGCTTCAGCGGTGCGAACAATTTTCTGTGCGTTTTCATCCGTACCGGTTAAAAAGTAAACTTCATCCCCTATTAATCTATGATAGCGGGCAAGAGCATCAGCTGCAACCGTAGTATAAGCTGTTCCAATATGCGGGCTTGAATTCGGATAAAAAATCGGAGTTGTAATATAATATTTCACTAAAAGTCCCCCATCTCAATTTTATCTAATTTATCTAAGTTTATTTTAATTTTATCTTAATTTATTTATATTATTTTATCTAATTTTATTTATATTTCCCTAAGTTTATTTTGATTTTACTATAATTCTATTTAAATTTATTTTCATCTAAATTTCTTATAATTTTATCTATATTTTATATTCATAACAA
>JBMNTM010000112.1:0-5691 GCA_050945735.1 Desulfosporosinus sp. | reverse complement strand
AACGTACAATATTGGTATTTTTTAAATAGTTCAACAATGCACGTCTCGATCCAACCATTTTTAGAAGACCCCGTCGGGAATGGTGGTCTTTCTTATGCGTCTTGAAGTGTTCTGTTAAATACGTAATGCGTTCAGTAAGAAGTGCAATTTGTACTTCCGGAGAACCTGTATCCCCTTCCTTTTGAGCAAATTTTGAGATAATTTCTCGCTTTCTTTCAGGTGTCATCATAATAAAATCCTCCAATTTGTTAATAACTCCCAACTACCCAGCATGACGTTGGAGATTCATTCAAGCCGAGTCAGTGGGTTCTTAGTAGTTTCTAAGTTAGTATACAGGTTTATAATGTTTTTGTAAAGTTTGTTCAACACAAAGGATTTTGCAAGGCTGCTACTGCTTTAACCTTGTCTTTTTTCAGCTGCGTCAATAGTTCATTGATACCAGTAAATTTACGTTCATCACGCAAGCGCGCAACTATGTTAACGTTGATTTCCCTTCCGTATAGATCTGCACTAAAATCAAAGAAATGAACCTCGACCATTGTAGCATACAAATCATGAAAAGTTGGTTTCCTGCCAATGTTCATCATCCCTGACACATACTTTCCATCAAGATCAGACCAAACCGCATATACCCCTCTTTTTGGTATCAAATGGTCTTCTTCCAAAAATATATTAGCCGTCGGATAGCCCAGCTTGCGCCCTCGTTCCTCCCCATGGATAACAGTGCCACGAAGGTAAGGAGGTCGTCCAAGCAAAGAGCTCGCCAATTTAATGTCCCCGTTAAGTAATGCTTTACGAATACTGCTTGAAGAAATTACCAAACCACCCATCGTCTGTGCCTGAAGTACACTTACTCCAAAGCCCTGTATTTTCCCTAAAGCCATCAGTAACTCGGGATCTCCTCTACCTTGCTTACCAAATGAATAATTAAAACCGACTACAACATGATTCACCCCGATCGGAAGAAGAATTTTCTCTACGAATTCTTCTGGGGAAGTGTTCGCCATATCCCTGGTAAACGGTAAAAGGTAGACAGTTTGAACGCCTATTGTTTCGAAATCGCGTAAACGGTCTTTGATTGTCGACAAGAGATTTAGCTTCCGTTCAGGAAATAATACTTTGAGTGGGTGAGGCTCAAAAATTAAAACAGAAAGCCCTACTCCCAAACGATCAGCTTGTCCCAATCCTTTTTCAAGCAAGCGACGATGTCCCAAGTGTACGCCATCAAAATTACCTAACGCTAGGACGCACGGCTCTTTGTTTGTAGGCAGACTATTACGAACTTGCACCAAATTGACCTCCTAAATATTATCCGATAACCTTATGTGGAAAAAGGCCTTCCTTGCGCCAAACCCCAATTCCAATCAACACCCCATCCACAATTACCTGAACGTATTTCAAGTTTTGATCTTCGCTATGCGCTTTCCGAACACTGGAATCTGTTTCGAGCGAGGAATCAGGAACTACCAGCGCCGAATTTTCGACGGGAGTACGTACTAGTTCACGCTTGGTAGGCAAACCATGCCGAAAAGCTTTGGCCCGGGAAGCTGATAAGAAAACCCGAGGCAAATCAATTCCAGCTGTCAACGGAAGTAAAAACTCGTAATTTGACTTGCATACTGACTCTTCAAGCTCCTCAAGTGTCCAACTCTCTTGGATATCGAACGGACCGGAACGAACACGCAGTAAATAAGACATGTGCGCCCCACAACCCAAAATCTTTCCCAGATCATGACATATTGTCCGTATATAGGTCCCTTTTGAACACGCAATGTCTAAAATTGCCCGCGGGTACTCTTCTTCATACCATTTTACCAGTTTTATGTTGTAAATAAATACTTCGCGTGGAGTTCTCTCAATCATTAAACCCTGCCTTGCATATTCATACAAATGTTTTCCTTTTTTACGAACTGCTGAATACATCGGTGGTATCTGTGATAATCTACCCAAGAATGTTGGAATTACCCTTTCCAGGTCACGCTGTTTTAGATTTGGCCTGGTCTGATGAACCTTTTTACCGAATGCATCCTGAGTATCTGTCGTTACTCCAAACGTAATCTCGGCGAGGTACGCTTTAGCTTGCTCTGTCATGTATTCTGCCAAACGTGTTCCCTTGCCCACGCAAAGTGGTAAAACTCCAGCTGCCCCAGGATCAAGCGTCCCTGTATGACCAATCTTTTTGGTTTTTAACAGTTTCCGCATCCAGGCAACAACATCCGAAGAAGTCATGCCTGGTGGTTTAAGGACGTTAATGAGCCCGTCCACTCCTTAAAGCCTCCTCAATCACAGTAATAATACTTTGTTTTGCCTCAGCCATAGGACTTCTCAGAGTACACCCCGCAGCTCGCTGATGTCCTCCTCCTCCGAACAGAGCGGCGATTTCATTGACATTCAGCCAAAGATTAGAACGCAGCCCCCCCTTAATCTCTTGAGGACCAGCCTCTTTCAATAATACGGCAACCTCAACGCCTGCTATACTGCGAGCATAATTAATCAGTCCCTCACTTAAATCCAGCCCGGCATTACTTTTCTGAAAGTCTTCCTGACTTAAAATCATAATTGCTAACTGCCCATCCGCACGGATCTCAAGTCCATTCAGGGCACGTGTAAGTAATTTAATCTGAGCAAGGGGCTTTTGATTAAATATGTTATGATGAATACATGGCAAATCCACGCCTTTATCTAATAGGTCTGCAGCCAATCGATGTGTTTGTGCTGTTGTATTACTATACTCGAAACAGCCTGAATCCGTTAAAATCGCTGTGTAGAGATTAGTAGCCATATCCAAATCCACTTCTACACCCAACATGTTTATGAGCTTCAAAGCAACTTCTCCAGCCGCGCTGGCTTGAGCGTCAACCCAATTGTAATCACCAAAAAACATATTTGAGACGTGATGATCAATGTTAAGGACAGTACAGTCTACTGAAATATCGGACATTGACATGTTAACACGTTCCAAATCCGTACAATCCACAAACAATAAGATCTTCGGTTGGGGACTGGGCAGTTCCTGGCTGATTCGAGACGAGCCTGGTAAAAATGCTAAATTGCTTGGCACAGGATCAGGATTATAAAATGATACTTTCTTTCCCATTTTTTCTAAAACCAGACCAATTGCCAACATGGACCCGATACAATCTCCATCAGGAGAAACATGGGAGAAAAGCGCCACCTGCGGCGCTTTTCTTAGCACTTCAATTATCTCTTCAGGCGCATTTTTATTCTTCATGAGTTTCATCCTTACCTGACTGATCGGAAACACGCACATCCTTCAATAATTTCGCAATATGTGCACCCCGTTCAATAGAAGGATCGTATACAAAAACGATTGCTGGAACATGTCGAAGTCGTATCCGCTTTCCAATTTCAGAACGTACAAATCCCACTGCTTTTTTTAATACGTCTAAAGTTGCTTTCCCTTCATCTTCAGTCCCTAAAACACTAACATAAACTTTTGCGTGAGCCAGATCCCCCGCAACCTCTACACTTGTCACGGTGACAAATCCAAGGCGTGGATCCTTTAGTTCGACCCGGATGAGTTGAGAAATTTCTTTTTTGAGCATTTCAGCTAAACGATTAGGTCGATGTTTTGACATGCTTATCCCTCCAGGGCCTAATTACTACAGTGTGCGCTGAACTTCTTCCATCATATAAGCTTCAATAATATCTCCTTCTTTAATATCATTAAATTTTTCGATGCCAATTCCACATTCAAAACCCTCGGCAACCTCTTTAACATCATCTTTAAAACGTCGCAGGGATTCCATTACTCCTTCATGAATAACAACGCTATTTCTGATAATACGAACCCTTGCTGAACGCACAATCTTTCCTTCAGTAACCATACAACCGGCAACAGTTCCCGCTTTAAGAACTTTAAAGACTGCACGCACTTCAACTTTACCCAATTCAACTTCTTTAAAGGTAGGATCAAGTAAACCGGCCATAGCTGCTTTGACATCTTCAATGGCATCATATATGACTCGATATAGGCGTATATCGACGCCCTCTAATTCAGCTGTTGACTTTGCATTGGAGTCTGGTCGGACGTTAAAGCCAATAACAATAGCATTTGAAGCTGAGGCCAACATAATATCGTTTTTATTAATAGCACCGACTCCGCCGTGGATAGGGTTGACACGAACCTCGCTCGTTGAAAGCTGAACAAGTGACTGTCGCAAAGCTTCAACCGAGCCTTGGACATCTGCTTTAATAATAATATTAAGTTCCTTAATCTCACCCTCTTTAATCTTTTCAAAAAGATCTTCCAAGCTAACCTTAACAACGCTTTTCTTGGAATCTTCTACTCTACGTGCTGCAATACGTGCAGAAGTTATTTGGCGAGCTAATTTTTCATCCGCGACAACATCGAATAATTCTCCTGCTTCAGGCACTTCGGATAAACCTTGAATTTCAACCGGCATAGATGGCACTGCTTTTTTAACCCGTCGCCCTTTATCATCCACCATGGCTTTGATTCGACCAAATGCACAACCTGTTACCACAACATCCCCAATACTAAGAGTACCCTTGGAAACGAGGACTGTGGCGATCGGCCCCTTACCCTTATCTAATTCAGCTTCGATAACTGTTCCTATAGCTGGACGATTCGGATTAGCTTTTAAATCCCGAACTTCTGCGACAAGCAAAATCATTTCCAGAAGTTGTTCGATGTTCTGATGACGTTTTGCGGATACCGGAACAGCAATTGTATCTCCGCCCCATTCTTCAACTAAAAGACCATACTCTGTCAGTTCTTGTTTAACCTTTTCCGGAGCTGCATTTTCTTTATCTATCTTATTAATAGCCACAATGATGGGAACTTCAGCCGCTTTGGCATGATTGATTGCCTCAACAGTTTGAGGCATTATTCCATCATCCGCTGCTACTACTAAAACTGCTATATCAGTGACTTGCGCACCCCGAGCACGCATTGATGTAAAGGCCTCATGTCCAGGCGTATCTAAGAACGTAATTTTTTGTCCATTAATTACAACCTGGTATGCCCCGATATGTTGTGTTATTCCACCTGCTTCCGATGCAGTCACATGTGTGGTACGAATAGCATCCAAGAGCGATGTTTTTCCATGATCAACATGTCCCATTACTGTTACTACCGGCGGTCGAGGAACGAGGTCCTTCGGATCATCTACGATTTCTTCAATAACAGTCAGTGATTTCTCAGCCTTAACCTCAACAGTAACACCCATTTCATTTGCCAAAATTGTAGCTGTTTCCGCATCCAGTTCCTGATTGATGGTCGCCATGACACCCAGATTCATTAGGTTTTTAATAAGTTCTCCAACCTTACGGCTCATTTTAGAAGCTAAATCTTGCACAGTAATCGCTTCCGGAATCACAATGTGCTTTGGAGTCGTATCCCGAACTTCTTTTTTAGGCTGCTTCTGATAACGTCGACGTGGTGAACGAAGCGCATTTTCTTTTTCCTTTTCTAATTCACGTTTTCGTTCATAGGCTTTGTCTTGAGCCTTCTTATTTGCTGGTGGCTGACGTTTAGGTTGATCATTAATTGCTAGGGTCGGAAAACCCACACCTGTTCGTGCAGATATTCCCTGGCGTGGTCCCTGCGGCTGCCCCTGGTAGCCCTGGCGCGGTCCCTGCGGCTGCCCCTGGTAGCCCTGGCGCGGTCCCTGCGGCTGCCCCTGGTAGCCCTGGCGCGGTCCCTGC
>JBMNTM010000111.1:0-5785 GCA_050945735.1 Desulfosporosinus sp. | reverse complement strand
CCAATGCAACTAAAGTATGGTTGACAGCAGCAGGTGGCTGTATTATTGCTAATAATTCAGGTAGAATACCTCAAAACGAATTGAATGAGATGCTGGAGATTATAGCTGCGCAACATTTTATGATATGTGAAGAGTGGAGAAATCATTTTAAGGTTGAGGAAATTAAGTTCTATTGCTAGGAAGATTGCAAAAAGTGTTCTTTTTCAAGTAGGATCATTCTTAAACAATAGGTACTGTTGTTATTAATTTTAACAGTACCTATTGTGTTTTTATGATAATAAACTGCTTCTTGAAGACGCTTTTTGTAGAATCTTTCAGACCGTTATGCGATAATAATTTCAATGTGCTGGATAAGCTTGTAAAGAGGATGGAAATAGCAGTTATGTTCTTTAATGCTAAAGCTTTTCGGTAATACTTTTTCTATCGCAGTAAGGGAGATTTTTATATGATTGACGTTCGGAACATGACCAAAAAATACGGCAAGCTGGCGGCCAATGACAACATCAACTTATCCGTGGGCCGGGGCGAGCTGGCCGTACTGCTCGGCCCCAACGGCGCGGGCAAATCAACACTGATCAAGTCTGTTTGCGGCCTTCTGCGTTTCCAAGGTGCCATTACCATCAACGGACATGAGAATCACACAGTAGAGGCGAAACGGCTTTTGGGGTATGTGCCGGAGTTTCCCGTGCTGTACCCGATGCTAACAGTGGCGGAGCACCTGGAATTCATTGCTAAAGCGTACCGGTTGGAGGCCTGGGAGAAAAGAGGGGAGGCATTGCTGCGCCGCTTTGAATTGCACGATAAAAAAATGAAGCTGGGTAAAGAGCTTTCCAAAGGAATGCAGCAAAAGGTCAGTGTCTGTTGCGCACTTCTGCCCCAGCCCCAAGCTGTTATTATGGATGAACCGCTGGTCGGTCTTGACCCGCATGGGATCCGCGAATTGAAAACGGTCATTGTTCAGCTGCGGGACAGCGGCTGCGCCTTGCTTATTAGTACCCATATGATCGAAAGCGTGGAGGAAGACTGGGATGTAACTTACATCATGGTCAAGGGTCGGGTCGCGCGTGTTTGCCGCCGTACGGACCTCGTGGCCGGCCAAAGCCTGGAGGAAGTTTATTTTACCATCACGGAGGAAAAAAGCCAGGAGGACACGCTATGAAAAGTCTTGTTTTTCTGCTGGCCAAAAGTGCCAAAAATATCCTGCTGGAGCTGCGGCGGAAACCGGCAAAGCTGGTGTTATGGGTACTTGTCATTGCAGGAATTGGCGGTGTTTTTCTCCTTTCTCTGTTTACACGCCAAAACGCAGGCGGTTCCCTTGAGCTCGTCTGGCTGAAGGGCATTCTGTTCCTTTTCATCCTGTTTTTTGTCGTGATCGCCATCCAAAAGGGCCTGGCTAATGGAGATGTTATATTCGACATGAACGATGTCAATTTACTGTTTGTTTCCCCGGTCAGTCCCCGTTTGATCTTGATGTACGGCATCGTGCGCATGGCGAAAATGGCTTTCTTGGCGGGTTTTTTTATCCTGTTTCAAAGCAATTCCTTAAGCCAGGGTTTTGGGGTAGGGTTTGATGCGGTGCTCTTGGTACTGCTTGGCTTTATACTGGCTGTCAGTGTGCTTCAAATCCTGTCGCTTCTGGTTTACAGCCTGACCAATGGAAAACCGAAGCGGAAATTGGCGGTCCGAATACTTGCCGTTCTAGCCTTTCTCCCGCTTCTTGTTTATAGCGGCGCGCAGCTTGTCGGAACGGGTGATCTTCTTGTAGCGCTGGAAAATACGCTGCGTTCGCCGCTTACCGCTTGGACGCCGGTGGCCGGCTGGGCTTCGGCAGGCGTTGTTTCCCTGATTGCCGGCGATATGGGCAACGGGTTCTTGTTTTTCGGACTGCTCGTCCTGTCCGGAGCGCTGCTGCTCCTCTATATTGCCCTGAGCAATCCCGATTATTATGAAGATGTGCTGGTCGCTACGGAAACTGCGTTTGAGAGAAAGCGCGTCCTGGCCGAAGGGCAGATCAACCCGGAAGCCGCTTCGACGAAAAAAGTAAAGGTTGCCAAAACTGGTATCGGCGGTTTGGGAAGCAGCACCATTTTTTATAAGCACCTGCGGGAATCCTTTCGCGCCAATCGGCTCGGTCTTTGGGGAGCGTCGTCTTTAATTTTGGTATTAGGCGCCGCCCTGTTTTCTTTGTTCCTGCGTGGCGGGGACGGCGGGACCCTCATTCTGCTGCAAATCCTGATGTGGATACAGGTTTTCATGATCGGAACGGGGCGAGGCCTAAAAGAGCTTTATATGCATTATATCTACCTAATACCCGAAAACTCTTTTCGGAAAATCGTCTGGAGCAACCTGGAAATAGCATTTAAGGTGCTGGTGGAAAGCCTGGTAGTTTTCGGTGTTGCGGGCCTGATTATGGGAGAGCTTGTTTGGCTGGTTGCTATGGCTACCCTAGTTTACACTCTGTTTTCTTTTTTATTGCTGGGAATTAACTATCTTTCGCTGCGCTGGACAGGCGCAGACATCAGTGCCGGACTCCTGGTTTTCATTTACATCATTGCGGTGATCGTTATTATGCTGCCCGGCCTGATTGCCGCCATTGTCCTTGGTAGTATGATTGAGGGGACCGGCGTGCTGATCGGACTTGGGGTGCTGGCCTTTTGGGAATTGTTGGCTGCGCTTGGCTGCTTCGCGCTGTCCAAGGGCGTTTTGCACAACTCTGATATGCCTGTGCTGAGAACCGGGAAGTAGCAGAACTGTAACCACTTTCTGGGTTATAGAGATGCCTTTTCGGTTTTAAACTTTTGAAGGTGGAGATGCCTAAATGGATGAAAAGCTCATTGCTCCTTGCGGTACGTCTTCTAAATTAGTAGAGTTATCAAATTTTGGCAAAGAATTTATGGATAATCTGCAGAAGTTGGATAAATTGGAAGAAGTAAAACAGGTCTTTCAAGATAACTATCAGAATATTGAACAAGTGCAAATGACCATTGATACTATAAAAACTGAGGCTGAGGAAATTAAGTCTGAAGTAGTAGAAACTGCTAAGGATGCAGGGGTAAGTCAAGAAGAGATAAACAGTATTGGGAACGAAGCTATTGGTATTCAAGCGACACCGGATACGGCCCCGGCACCTGAGCCAACACCGGCTCCAGATTCAGGTTCCAGCGGTGGAGGGTATAATGGATCCTCATCTAATATCTTACCGCTTGGTACGGCTGTACCGATAGCCCAAGGTACACCTATCAATTTTACCGGAGGAATTAAACTGGACTTTGGCGATTTAAGCATTCCGTCAGGCGCAACGGTGAAGGTAGATGAAGTACCTGCGACGGGCTTGCCGACAGATGCAACAGTAGCCGATGGGGCTTGGTTAATATGGGCGTGAAGAATCCCGACGGCTCGGTGTGCTATATTATCGGTTTGCGTAAGGATATCCGTGCAAAAATCGGCAAACAGCCAGGTGACAGCGTGAATGTTACACTAAAGGAGCGGGGGAAATAATGTGGCAATGCCCAAGCGGCTGACCGGTATCGAAACCTGTTTCGGTTAATTTTACAAATTCTGACAAATTGCGGTTATTTATGTGGCTAATTACAACGATAATTGAAAAGCCAGCTAAAAACCGAATGTTGTCGCACAATACTTCCTTCAAAAAAGATAAAGTGCGTGATATGCTATTTGTGGAAAGCGAAGGAGGTATATATTGAGTGTGAAATGAGAATTAATATATATTTTTGATATAATGGGTATAATCCATTTCACACTTCCGGAAAATACGGTATTATATTATTATCGCATCACGGAGTATAAGGTTTCATATTTAGTCTAATAAATTGATAGGAGGGCTGAGTATGGCGGTTTGTGTATGCATGGGGGCGAGTATGATGTGCTCATTCGGTACAACCCCATCACCCTTGATTGTTAACTCGCAACAGACAACTCTGACCGGTACGCCCGTCGCTACCATTATGGACAACAAGCCCATAGCTAATATTCCCCCATTTGGCATGTGCAACAGCGTAGCAAATCCGGCGACGAAGCGGCCACCGCCCGTACTGTTCACACCGGCGCCTTGTGTGCCCAGCACGGCCGCTCCATGGATTCCGGGCAGTCCGACGGTCTTAGTCGGGGGAAAGCCCGCGTTGAACAATACTAGTAAGCTGATGTGCGCTTGGGGCGGTGTGATACAGATTGTCAGCCCCGGTCAGATGACGGTAATGGTCCCGTAAGCCGTTCTCGCTTGTAATTATCGCTATTGTTTCACCAAGGACGGCATCATGATATCCGGCAAGTGGCTTCGGAACGATAGAAATTAAGCTATTAAATAGTGTTTACTTTTTTTATTCAAGCTTTGACATTGCTCTCCCCAAAGGCCAAAGGGCCGGGGCTGGGCATTTTTTGTTTATAGCTAAGGTCAACAGAGAATTGTGTAGTTAAGAGAATTATGTAGTTTAATGTAAAAGCGGAATGGCTGAATTATTGACCCAGGTAAATATCGGATTAAACTTAACATTATATGAAAAAGACCCTTTTCAAAGGCCTTTCCAGAAGTCACTCTCGTTTATCTGAAGTTGCTTTCGTAAGATTCTATCCTGCGAAACCTACTTATCTTGTCCATCTTGCAGCAGCTCTATCAAGATACGATTGCAGGGCATTTGTGAATTCTTCCGGACGTTCTTTTTGAGGCCAGTGTTTACATCCTTCCATTAAATATAATTCGCAATCGGGAATCTTTTTGCTGGCAAGGGTAGCACCGCTTACAGGAACTAATTTGTCAAGAGAGCCGTGTATAAGCAGTGTGGGTAAATTTATTTCTTCTAGCCTCCCGAACAAATCCGTAATAAAGCCTGTAGGAGTAATTTCACTTCTTTGAAAGGATATAAAGGGCTTGCCTGCACTTGGCTTTCGCATAGCTTTTTGAATTTTAGTGATTAATTTATCGCTTACCTTTGATTTATCCCCAAACAAGTTGTATTCTAAGGACAATCTGATGATGGATGGGTATTTGTTCGTCCATGCGTATAAATTGTCGTTGAGCTTTGACCGAATAAACCAATGAGTTAGACGGTGCCATGGCAATTTTTCAAATAATCCCCATGCGTTAACAGGCACAAGAATCTTAATAAGCTCCGGGTACGTTAGCGCCATGTTTAGGCATATACCGCCTCCTAAGGACAGTCCGGTGAGGATCACCGGTTTACCCCCAAATGCTTCAATCATGCCCTTTACCATACTTGTATAGAATGACAGTGTGTATTCGCCGTCTATACAGTCGCTTGCTCCATATCCCGGCAAATCTGGTGCAATTACCTGATACCGGTTGGATAGTAAAGGAATCACCTCAGCCCAAGAGAGCATTGCTGAATCCACACCGGCACCATGTAATAATATGATAGTATCATTACCGTGTCCGGCACAATAGCATGTTATTCCTACTCCATTTACATGGATGCGCTTTTTTTCAATTCGGTTATTCATTTAGATACCTCTATAACTATTCAAGAGGGATATTCCAGCTCTTTTTAATGACAGTGTAACAGTTATACTACATACTCTTGAGAGGCGTAGTTCAACGCCTTTTATGGGGGTACAAATATATGGATAACTCAACTTTCGCACCTCGGTTGTGCGAATAAAGCCTTGATATAACTGGGCAATTCACCGATCCAGTTCTGTAGTTGACAAATCAATGCTTCATTATCTCTGGATTTACCGATGAGCAAATCCTGTACAAATGCCATTAGCTGTCTCAAAGCTGTTTTTAAATCTATATCAGCTACCTCATCCG
>JBMNTM010000110.1:0-5819 GCA_050945735.1 Desulfosporosinus sp. | reverse complement strand
TTTATTCTTGCCATTTCTATTAATATTCGCTTATTTCCACGCATTTTTGGCTGTTTTTGCACGATTTTTGCCTGCCCTATACCCCTTCTTGATTTCGCGACTTTCTCGCGTGGTACTCCGCCCCGCTGTAGGTCTGATTAGTTTTTAGAGAATTGACTCCCCCTTCTCCTCTAACCATGCTTTTTATTATGACAGCTCCTACACAAGCTTTGAAGGTTGTTTATATCTAGTCTTTCTCCACCTTCCTTTATTGGTTTTATGTGATCTGCTATCTCTGCCATAGAAGCTCTACCTTCTTTTAGACACATCTTGCACAACGGTTCTCTTATTAGTTGTTTTCTTGCCAGCTTCCGCCACGCTGTGCTGTTATAAAACTTTTTACTGTCCTCATCCCTTAAATATTGGTTGTATTCATTATTCATCTGTTTTCTATGTTTATCGCAATATGCGCCTTCTACTAGTTCTGGACATCCTGGCCATCTACAAGGCTTTAATGGTTTTCTTGGCATACTATCTTTCTCCTTTTGTTTTGGCATAAGAAAAGGAGCGTACTGTTCGCTCCTGTTAATAGTGGATTATCTAACCGATATGGTATGAGCCGCTCTCGCTCCTTCCTTCTGCCGTTGGGTTTGTTTTACCCTCTACTTATATTATAACGCGAATTCGTTTCATTTTTGCTTCACACTTTGTGCAAAACGTGCAAACTTTTTACTCGTGTTATACCTTCTACTTATATTATAACTCGGATTTGTTTCAATTCTACTTCACACTTTGTGCAAAACGTGCAAGCTTTTGCTATCTAGTAGCAGTTGTATGTAAACGCTATGTCTTTTATTATCTTATCTATACGATAGTAAATCGCTCGTCTTGACATAAATACCTGAGATGATATAGTCTCTATATCAAGTTTTTGATAAAACCTCATGCGCATTATACTTGCATCCATTCCTTCTAGTCTATCTATATATTTTTCTATTGCGTTTAATTTTCTTATAAGATCTTCTTCCTGTGAAGTCATAATAATAGCTTTGTAAAAATGCCATTTCTTCAGCAATTTCTTTATCTCGCTTACATTCAAACTCATTTGTCACCTCCTGCAATACTTTTATTAACTTTGTCTTTGTGGTTTCTTCTAACACCCGTGTTACTCTTTCTCTTATAGCCCAATCTTCACTTTCTGGTATATCCTGTACTTTAACTTTAAGCCAGCTTCTAATAAACCCGCTATCCTCTAACTCCTGTGTCCAAGTTTCAGCTAGACACACTCCTGCTAAGTCCCAGTGCTGCATAATGCTTAGCTTGTTTGATTTATATATGAATAGCATTAACATGCTATCCGACTTTTCATCATAATATTTGCAACGGAAGTAACCCCACCAGGGAATACGGTTTGCTCTTGCTTGATGTGTTATGTATTCCTCAACCTCACATTTCATTTTTTGCCAATTGAATCCTTTGATATTCAAACACTCTTTTATATCAAATCTGCTTTCTTCTGTTATGTTTAACTTATGTATTACTTCCATTGCCATCGTTTAGTCTCCTTTGAACGCTTCTATCACTTGCGTTACTTCTTCTACACTTTTTACTACAAGTGCATATCCTCCTGCTTTTAATATTTTTCTTATTGTAATTTTCTGCAATGCAGTCGGTTGGTTATCTCCAGCCTTTACTTCAAAGGCTATAAATCTTCCCCTATAACAGACAATAATATCTGGTATTCCTGCTGTGCCGTAGTAGCCACCATGCTCTTTCCAGTAGAAGCAGTCTTTTATTGTGTTTAAGTAGTTCTGTATTTTTTTAGTTAATTCTTTTTCGCTCATTTTTGTTTTCTCCTTATAAAAAGTAATGTCACACATGTCACTAATGTCACTAAAAGACATATAAATTAAAAATGACATTAACCTCCAGTCGCGTGAGGGATTTTTGCTTATAGGTGACATGTATGACATGTGTGACATATGGTTTTATATAGAAAAATTGCATTTTAGTCTTTGTCATATATCGTCCCCTGCCAATATGGTGGTAATGAAACTCTTTTGGTAAAGGTATGTTTTCTTGCCGATCCTGTGCGCGATGCTTTATGCTCAATATCGTCGTAGTACAGCCTTGTTGAAAACTTTGTTATAAGTTTCCCTATCACTTGCGTAGTATCAACCACCTGTTTTCCTGTAACGTCATATACTGCTTTCATTAAGTCTTGTGCTGAGCCACTCCACCCATTGATCGGGTTTCTCTTTACAAGCTCTTTGATTGTCTTTATATAGACGTTTGCCTCATACTCCTCTATTTCTCGTCTTGCTGCTATCTCCTCAACAGTGCCTTCTACTTCCCATTTGTACTTTGACCTATCGAACGCTACAACTAATTCGCTTTGCTCAATGTCACGGCCTGTTATATCCAATGTCGCACTCTCGTCCGTTCTTTTCTTCTTTGACAGTATGAGTATCGTGTCCGATGCACCCATTAGTGCTGTGCTTCCTGATATCATGTTGAACTTGTCTGAATCGTCGGCCATCTTCCTTAGGTGATGAACAAACAAAAGACATATCTTATGTTTATCCGCGAACTCCTTTACTGCAGCCATTTGCCTATACTCATTGCCATACAGAGTGTCTTCCTTTGACATCTTGCCCCTGACCTTTTGCAGTGTGTCTATAATCACAAGTTTTGTGTCGGGATATGCAGTTAGTTCTTCCTCTATCTTGTTTAGCAGCCCGCCGTCTAGCATGTCTGCTTTGATTGCAAACCTTACTCCTTTTGGCGCTGCACTACCTTTCAGTTGTTTTTTTAGTCTGTCTTGCAGCCTACCTTTCCCGTCTTCTAGCGCGTAGTACAGACTTCCGCATTGAACAGTTTTATAGTTTAGAAAACTATTCCCCTCTGCTGCCGCTATGCATAACTGCAGCACCATCCACGACTTGCCGAACTTTGAAGGTGCACACAACATTGCTAGGCCTGTTGGCAATAAGTCCTCTACTACCCAGCTGATTGGTTCTAGTCTTTCGTTTACAAGATCATCTGCTCCGAAGCTATCTTTATCTGTCGCATAGCACTTTCTTATCTCCTGCTTTGCTCGTTTTATATTTGTCTTTAGCCGCTTTGCATCTTTAATGAGTAGCTCGTTCGGATCTTTGCAATCATCGGATATGTTGTATTGCATGAACTGCATTTTTTCCTCAGCTAGCACACTTGCCAAAGTATATTGTGCCTCTTGCCCTGGCTCGTCGTTATCCATGCTAAGTATGACTTTGCATTTAGGCTTCTTTTTCTTTATTGCTGCAGTAACTTTGTTTATCCCGCTAGTGCCATTTGTCGATATAGCCACTTCACCGCATTGCATTATGCTCATTGCACAAATCGGGCTTTCCACGACAAACACAATACCTGTGCTCATTAGTCCTTTTTCATTCCAGAGCGGCTCTGGGCCTGCTATATCTGTGGGTGGTTTTCTAAACTCTTTGCCATCTATTGACCGTGTCTGGTAGTATGTATAATCCGATGAATACGGTATAACTACACACTGCTTCTTTTCGTCAAAGCCTAAGCCGAACTTGGTTATTGTGTCCTTGTTCAATCCTCTTTTTGTAAAGTAGTCTGTCTTGTCAATATTACCTATGCAAGCCGTTATGTATTCCTTAATACTTTGTTTAGATACCTTGTTTAATGTTTTAGTGTCTGCACTCATTGTTTTACTTGCTTGCACTGCTCCCCGCTTATTATCATTTTGGGCTGTGTCTATCCCGTACATCGCTGCTATTTTCTTTGCTGCCTCAAGTGGCTCTATCCCTTCATGCTTTGCTACGAAGTCTATTGCGTCTCCGCCTTCGCCACATCCGAAACAGCGAAAGATATTGTCTTCACGTTTTATTGAAAATGATGGTGTCTTTTCGCTGTGAAATGGACAAAGTGCTTTATTACTTCTGTCTAGCTTTACTCCGAAGCGCTCCACCACTTCTTCTATGCGCGCTACTGTTTTAACCTTGTCAAATATGCTTTCATTCACGTGCACTCCTCCATATCGCTGTAAAAGTATTTAATCGGTATTTTCAAGTCTTTCGCTAGATCTATTTCTGCTTGCATTCCTTCGCTTATGTATTCACCGAACACCCACAATTCGCTTGCTTGCCACATCGCTTCCAGACCATAACGTATTCCAGCCGCTCTCTCTTTTGCGCTGCTCTCGTCTAGAAACTGCGGGTAGTATATATGTGGCGCTATTGGCACATATCCTTTGTCAAATGCAAATCTGCAGTACATTCTCGCGTTGAACACATTTCTGTTTATGTTCCCTTTAAGAGGTGAGCAAATGTATACTCTTTTACTCGGTATCTTTACTTTTGGTACTATCTTGTCGTATGACTTCATCTGTGTTTCTTTCTTAGCCATGCTCTTGCCCTCCATAATGCTTTAGCTCACGGCGGCGGAACGCCCGCCACCGCTTGCTGATTTGCTGTTAATCTTCGTCTATTGGCTCAACCGCTTCAACCATTTTATTGGCGATGGCTTTTACCTGCTCTGAAAGATTGTCAACGATTGCTTTTTCTTCTGCTGTTAGCTTTCTGTCTACTGCTAGCACAACTTGGCTGTATGATATACCTCCTGCGCTCTGTGCCTTCTTAAGACTAAACTTTGTCACCACACTGTTTGACCTATTCCCTCGCGATAGCAGCCTTGTTATGTACTTTGAAAAATCACTTAGACTGCATGTCGGAATGCTCAACATCACTGGTAGTGCTTCACCAGGTCGCAATATGTACAACCTGCGTCTTTGCTTACATGCCTTGCCGCCACCTTCTCCGCTTCCGAATTTGCTGAATTCACATTCCTTGCAGATTTTCACCTCTCCAGTCTCGCTCTCTATTCCTATATACCCGTCATTGCTTGAGCAGTCTGGCGGTGTATTTCCGCCTGTGTACTTTTCTTTGTAATACACATGCACTGGGTGTTGATGCAGAATTACTGCTTTGAATTCTTTCACCATATCTGGGTTGTCTGGATTGTCGCTTGGCACTTCGTATGCAAGCCCTCCACCTGCAGGTATCTTGATCCTGTCGAAGCTTAGTGTTAAACCTTCCATTTCCTCTGCTACTAGCGCTGCTAGGTTTACGCTGTTTGTTCCATACTCAATAATGCTGTTTTGGGATACCGTTGCAACTTCGTTGGTTGCCATTTTTAGTGTTTTGTTTTCCATGATTCTATTCTCCTTTATACTTTTCTACCCTTGCGGATTTGTATTGTTGCTTTTTCTGCTATCTTAATAAGTCCTTCTAGCCACTCTGGTAGTTCATCATCGTTATTTGCTTTCAGGTCTCTTACCGTTGCAGATAATGTGTTGCTGTTGATGGTGAACAGGTCTTCGAATCCTTGCTCCTTCATCACTTTGTACAGCTCATCTTTTCTATCTGGCTCTGCTTGAGGATATTCTTTTATAACTAGTGAGAAGTTAAATCCCTTGTAATTAAAGCCAGTGCTTTCATTGTCGATTAGATCTTGTATAAGCTCTGCTTGTACACTCTCTATCTCTTGGTTTATGCCTTTAACCTCTGCCTCCAGCATTTGCTTTCTGTCGCGTAGTTCCTTCAAAAACTCCGCTAGTCTAAATCTTTGATTTTCGTCCATCTTTTTAATCTCCTATTAGTTTTTTGTAATCATCGACAAGTAGTTTTGCCACATCACCTTTGTTTTTTAATGCTTGCATTACTTTCTCGTCTACTGTGTTTTTTGCTACTAAGTGTATATATACACACTTCTTGGTCTGGCCTATACGATGTATCCTTGCCCTTGATTGCTCATAGTTTGCGTATGAGAAATCTAGA
>JBMNTM010000109.1:0-5866 GCA_050945735.1 Desulfosporosinus sp. | reverse complement strand
TTTTCCATTTTTCTTTCCATTCTTTTTTCCATTTTTCTTCTCCCCGTTTATTTTTCGTCGGCGTCGATGGTATTAGTAGTAGAACGAAATTAGACATTTAGTTTTAATACCAAATTATGCACCATCTTTTGGAAAAGGAGGAAATGTAAATGGCATTTGGCAGAGTTGATGGTGTAGTTGATGGAGCAGTCACTGGTTTCGGAAGTTGTTCTTGTGGAATCGCCATAGTTGTTGTAATAATCTTGCTTCTCATTGCATTGGGCATTGTATTCTAAACTCTCAGCACTTTTATGTGCAATTACTGAATTAAAGGAGGTATAAGAAGATGCTTGGATTTAGTGGTGGTTGCTGCTGTCGCACGGCGGCCCCAGTTGCTCCCGTTGCTCCTTGTGTTGGTGTAGGGGGTTGGTGTAGGAATTATTGCAATTGCAATTTTGATTCTTATTGCTTTAGGAGTAATCTTCTAAAAAACTTTTTTAAATAGGCTATCATCTTCTAAGGTGATAGCCTAATATAATAAAGAACTTGTGAGCTTGGGTATTGTTATGGCGTAGTATGTTAAGATATGATATAAAAAAGATATGATATAAAAAAGCCGTCCGGAAAGGGAGTATACCATAGGGATTTGCAACTACAAGTATATTTATTGACGGACTCTCTTCAAGCCGAGGCTCGAAAGCAAAGACTGCACCGAAGGATAGAACCTTTAGTGTAGTCTTTTTTTGTGACTCTTTCTTACTTTGCGAAATCCTCTTAAAGTCTTACGAAATTACAGGCTGAGTGATATAATGTTTTGAAATATGGCATAGGAGGCTTATTATGGCTATTTCATACAATAAACTTTGGAAACTGCTCGTTTACAGAAAAATGAGCAAAGCAGACTTGCGTAAAGCCTCGGGCATATCTCCGAATACCATGACTAAGCCGCGCCGGGACTAGCCGGTAATGCTTAATGTTCTGGATAAGATATGAGCACACTTGGTTGTAATTACGGTGACATCATGGACTACATCCCGGATGAGGAAAAGAGTGATAATACATGATCGACAAAAAACAAATGACCGAAGAAGATATCAAGCTCCGATATATCACTCCGGCAATCACTGCTAAATGGAGCCTTGACCATATCACAATGGAAACAAAAATCACGGACGGCAAAATTAACCTCAAGGGTAATTTTGTGTTCCGCGAAAAGCCGAAAAAGGCTGACTACATTCTTTATATCAATGCGAACAAACCCATTGCCATAGTTGAAGCAAAGGACAACAATCACACTGTATCCTACGGTTTGCAGCAGGCTATGACCTACGCCCGGATGCTTGATGTGCCTTTTGCCTATAGTTCTAACGGTGACGCTTTTTATGAGCATGACTTTCTGACTGGCCAGGAACGGGAAATTCCTTTGTCTGAGTTTCCATCTCCTGATGAGTTAATGGCCCGGTATCAAAAGGGCAAGAATCTAGATGACAACGAAAAACAAATCATAGCTCAGCCCTACTATACAAGCCAGTCAACATACCCGCCACGCTATTATCAGCGCAACGCTATCAACCGCACAGTGGAGGCTATCGCTAGGGGACAGCAGAGGCTTCTACTTGTCATGGCAACTGGCACCGGCAAGACATATACTGCATTCCAAATAGTATATCGTCTATTGAAAAGCAGCATGAAGAAAAAAGTGCTGTATCTTGCCGACCGTAATATTCTTGTAGATCAGTCTATTCAGCAGGATTTTGCGCCACTTGCAAAAACGATTCATAAAATCAATTTTGCCAAGGATGATCCCGTAACCATCACCTCCTATGAGGTATATTTCTCCCTGTATCAGCAGTTGACAGACCGGGAGGATGACGAGTACGAAAGCGACGAAGGTGAAACCGTCAGCCGTCTTGCCAAGCTGTTCCATAAGGATTTCTTCGATCTCATTATTGTAGATGAGTGTCATCGCGGGTCAGCGAAAAAGGACAGCAGCTGGCGCAAAATACTTGAATATTTCTCCTCGGCTACACAAATCGGTATGACTGCTACGCCAAAGGAAACAAAATATGTCTCCAATATTGATTATTTCGGTGAGCCAATTTACACTTACAGTTTACGTGAGGGTATTGAGGACGGTTTCCTTGCACCATTCAAGGTTATAAATATCCGTACCAATATCGGCGAAGGCTGGCGTCCATATAAAGGGCAGCTTGATAAAAACGGAAAAGAAATAGAAGATCGCATTTATACAAACAGCGACTTTGATTATAACATTATTCTTGAAGATCGTACAAATGAAGTCGCCAGAGAAATTACGGAGTACCTTAAAAGCACTGATAGAATGCAGAAAACAATTGTGTTTTGTGCAAATGAAGACCATGCTGAGCGGATAAGAATTGCACTGACAAATCTTAACGCAGATATGGTTAAAGAGAATCCGGATTATGTTGTTCGCATAACAGGCAGTGATGTTTATGGCAAAAGCAAGTTGGATTATTTCATCTCTGTTTCTTCCCCATATCCGGTTATTGCAACAACTTCTAAGCTACTTTCCACCGGCGCTGACTGCAAGATGACTAAGCTAATTGTCCTTGATGCACAGTTCTTCGGTGGTAAATCCGAATATTTAAAAGCAATCAAAGAATTGGAAGAAGAAATATATAAGGCAGGTTAATTAATATGGGCGGTTTATCAAATTTTGTAAAAAGAATCCGCGACATCATGCGTAATGATGCGGGCATCAACGGCGACGCCCAGCGCATAGAGCAGCTTGCCTGGATGCTGTTTTTAAAGATATATGACGCCCGGGAAGATGACTGGGAAATAGACGAGGAAGATTATCAGTCCATCATTCCAAAAGAGTGTCGTTGGAGAAATTGGGCTGTGGATGACAAAAGCGGCAAAGCCATGACCGGCGATACTTTGCTAAACTTTGTCAACAACACTCTGTTTCCCACCCTAAAAAATCTTAATGTTACACCAGATACACCTCTTAAGAAATCTATTGTTAAAACTATTTTTGAGGACGCTAATAACTATATGAAAGACGGTGTCTTGCTTCGTCAGGTCATTAACGTCATCGATGAACTTGATTTAAGTGATTATGAGGAAAGCCACGCCTTCGGCGAAATCTATGAATCCATCCTGCGTGAATTACAGAGCGCAGGTTCTGCCGGTGAATTTTATACACCTCGTGCGGTAACCGATTTTATGGCAAAAATGATAAAGCCGAAGATTGGTGAGAAGATGGCGGACTTTGCCTGCGGTACCAGTGGCTTTATCACAAGCTGGCTAAAGGAATTGGCTCCGCTCGTTAAAACCACAGCAGATCAAGCTAAATACGCTAATTCTATCTATGGCGTTGAGAAAAAACAGTTTCCGTATATGCTGTGCATAACCAATATGTTACTTCATGGTTTGGATGTGCCAAAAATCTATCACGACAACTCTCTACTGAGAGATGTATTGGATTATACGGAAGACGACCAGTTCGATGTTATTTTAATGAATCCTCCGTACGGCGGCAGCGAAAAAGCGGACGTTAAAAACCACTTTCCTGCAGATCTTGCCAGCAGTGAAACAGCAGATCTATTTATGTGTGTAATTATGTACCGCTTAAAGAAAAATGGTCGTGCAGCTGTTATTCTGCCGGACGGTTTCCTGTTCGGTACAGACAATGCTAAGGAAAACATTAAGAAAAAGCTGCTCTCTGAATTTAATCTGCATACTGTTATCCGTCTGCCAAGCAGTGTATTCGCGCCTTATACATCTATTACAACTAATATTCTGTTCTTTGACCGCACAGGTTCTACCGCCGAGACATGGTTTTATCGTTTGGATATGCCGGAGGGTTACAAGCATTTCTCCAAGACAAAGCCTATGAAGTTAGAGCATTTTGACCCCGTTATTGAATGGTGGAATAACCGGCAGGAAATCAATATAGACGGATTTGATAAGGCGAAAAAATACACAGTAGCACAGCTTACAGATGATTTTGGTTATAATCTTGATCTTTGTGGCTACCCCCACGAGGAAGAGGTGATTCTTGAGCCTTTTGACTTAATTCATCAGTATGAGGAAAAACGTGCGTCTTTGAATGCCGAAATTGACCGTGTGCTTGCTGAAATTACGGCACTCTTGGGAGGTGCCAAAGAATGACACCACAGAAATTAAGAAATAGTATTCTACAACTTGCGATTCAAGGGAAGCTAGTTGAACAACGTCCTGAGGAAGGTACTTCTGAAGAACTATATCAGCAGATTCAAACCGAAAAACAGCAACTCATCAAAGAAGGCAAAATCAAAAAAGAAAAACCTCTGCCGGAAATTACAGAAGATGAAATACCATTTGATATTCCAGAGGGTTGGAAGTGGGTCAGCTTTGGACATATTATTAACCTTTTATCCGGACAAGATTTGTTGTCATCTGAATACAATGATTGTGAAAAAGGCATCCCATATATTACTGGCGCAAGCAATATAGAGGAATCGAATATAATAGTTAATCGCTGGACAGAGTGTGCTAGAGCAATTGCGCGGAAGGGGGATTTGCTGTTAACGTGCAAGGGAACTGTCGGTAAAACCGCAATTCTAAACGATGATAGAGCACATATTGCGCGACAGATAATGGCTATTACGCCAATTATATTTGACGTAAAATACATCAAATATTATCTTGAGTACCAAATCATATATCTTCAGTCAAAGGCAAAAAGTATGATACCTGGTATCAATCGAAATACTGTGCTTGGGTTAGGATTTCCCCTCCCTCCTCTTTCCGAGCAAAAGCGCATTATTGCTAAAATTGAAGAATTGTTGGCGTATATTAACCGCTATGAGAAGGCATGGAGCAAGCTGGAGGAGCTTAACAAGTGTTTCCCAATCGATCTGCAGAACTCCATTCTACAGATCGCTATTCAGGGCAAACTAGTCGAACAACGCCCCGAAGAAGGTTCAGCTGAGGAACTTTACCAGCAGATTCAAACCGAAAAGCAACGGCTCATCAAGGAAGGCAAACTCAAAAAAGAAAAGCCCCTGCCGGAAATTCCCAAGGACGAAATACCGTTTGATATTCCTGAGAGTTGGAAGTGGGTAAAGCTCGGAAATGTTATATCAGTGTTGGGAGGAAAACGTATTCCAGCAGGTAGAACGCTTACAACAGTTAATACTGGTCATAAATACATACGTGTTTCAGATATGAAAAACGGTAGTATTCAAATGGACAACTTGATGTATGTACCAGAGGATATATATCCAGCAATATCTAAATATATCATAAATAAGGAAGATGTTTACATAACGGTAGCTGGTACTATCGGGAAAGTAGGCAAAATTCCTGATGAATTAGATGGAGCAAATTTAACAGAAAATGCAGATAGACTTGTATTTTCACTGCTGGATCAAGACTGGTTGATCAAATGTCTAGAATCTTCTGTTGTTCAGACACAAATTGCAGATGCTACTACAAAAGTTGGACAACCCAAATTAGCTATTAAGAGAATTCAAGAAATTGTAATTCCCCTTCCACCTCTCGCCGAGCAAAAGCGCATTGTTGCCAAACTGGAAGAAATCTTGCCCCTGTGCGAAAAGCTGAAAAAGTGAGATGAGCACATGGCTAAAAAAGTTTGTTTGAGTTACTCCGCACGAAAAGTATCCTTGCCATTCTTGATGGCGATAAAGACTTTGAAGAAATAGAAACGATTGCTTTCGAGGTGGGAGTATTTAGGACATACGGTTAATTTTAAAACTTATCGCAAGTCCTATAAATAGGGGATGCTGAACAACCCCTTGAGATTTAGTTCATAACAGGTCTGGCTTGTTTAAACGAGCCTTGTAGCTTTCCTAAAAAGAAAACGTAAAAAGGGTAAAAAAGAACTCTGAGCCGATGC
>JBMNTM010000108.1:0-5871 GCA_050945735.1 Desulfosporosinus sp. | reverse complement strand
GATGGCGCTGGTAATTCGGGCAGTATCAACAGCATGTTCATGGGAGAGAGCTTTACCGCCAAGGCCAATAATGACGGTACATGAAAGAGTCAGGCCACTTTCTCTCACTTTTTGCCCGGCAGCGACGATCTGCTCAGGAGTAACTCCTTTACGCACGGCGGTTAATATCTCTGCATTGCCGCTTTCAATGCCTAAATAGACTATAGTCAGTCCATGTGCTTTCAGCTCCGCTAATTCTTTAGGGCTCTTGGCGAGAATGTCTTTCGGTCCTCCATAGATGCCGACTTTTTTAAGACGGGGAAATTTTTCGTAAAGGCGATCAAGGATCTCAATCAGCAATGGGGTATCTACGGCGATAGCATCACCGTCTGCCAGAAAAATCCGCTCGGTGTTAGAGGCCTGCTCTTCAGCAATAGCGATAATACTGTTGATTTCTTCACGTGTTTTTATCCGAAAAGTTTTTTCCTTATACATGGTGCAAAAGGTGCAGGCGTTGTGTCGACAGCCTACCGTGATTTGTAAAATAAGACTGTATGCTTCGCTAGGTGGGCGATAGATATTTCCTTCATAAAACACATTATCATCTCCCAGTCGTTTTTCGGTATTGTATTGAACTACTTATCACTGTAAGTTTAGAACCGGGTCAGACGTAAGTCAAGTATAGTATATTTCTCACTATCTTTAATAAAATAAAATCATGTTTCATATAGCCTATAATAAAGGCAGATTTTGTAGAGAGTTTTGTAATACTTGGATATTAACAACATTATTTGCCTTTCATACGCTCTGCTTAGTCAGACTAGGATTCTATGCGGATGCATAAAATCTTTAATTAGTCTCTTAATATATACTATATAAATTAGGTACTCATTTATCACGTTTTATTTAGCACGGTTATTGATTAATCTCTTATATACTATATAAATATACTCTGAAGCGGTGATTAAAAGCTTTTACTGATAGAAATGAGGAGAAGTATATGTCTCAAACTATTATCATATTGCTTATTCTGATTGGAATTTTTCTCTTGGCCTTGGAACTGTTTGTCATCCCTGGCTTTGGAATCAGCGGGATTCTGGGAATCGCGGCCTTAGTCACTGGAATTTTTTTAGTTACTGACTCATTGCTTGAAGGTGTATTCTATACGGGAGGTGCGCTGATTGTTTTAGGGCTTATCGCCTACTGGAGTTACCGTTCACCGCGAACCCGGAAATTGTGGCAGAAGTTCTCTTTAAGTACACGCCAGACTTCAGACGCAGGTTATGTTGGACCAAAAGTGCAAGCGGAAAAGTATATTGGTCGCACTGGGATTTCCCTTACCCAGTTACGCCCGTCCGGTACGGGTAATTTTGATGGTGAGTATTTAGATGTTGTTACTGAAGGAGGATATATCAGCCAGGGAACCAAGATTAAAGTCATTGCGGTCGAGGGGACCAGGATAGTTGTCAGGGAAGTAAATAATAAGGAGGTGAAGCTCGGTAAATAACCGGGCACGTATGACTTTTATCATGCCGATAATAATTATTGTCCTTGCGTTTGTACTCTTGAGTTTGATTCTTTCCTTTATTCCTGTCGGGCTTTGGATTTCGGCCTTAGCTGCGGGAGTTAATGTCGGGATTTTTAATTTAATTGGTATGCGTTTACGACGCGTAATTCCGTCAAGAATCGTAAATCCGATGATTAAAGGGCATAAAGCAGGTTTAATGGTTACTACAAATCAGCTTGAAGCCCACTATCTGGCAGGCGGAAATGTCGATCGAGTGGTAAATGCCTTGATTGCTGCCGAACGGGCAGCTATTCTGCTTCCCTTTGAGCGGGCTGCCGCTATAGATCTGGCAGGCCGTGATGTCCTGGAAGCGGTTCAAATGTCGGTTAACCCGAAAGTAATTGAAACCCCAATTGTTTCCGCCGTAGCACAAAATGGAATTGAACTTAAGGTTAAAGCCAAAGTTACAGTGCGGGCTAATATTGATCGACTTATCGGCGGTGCCGGTGAAGAAACCATTATTGCCCGCGTCGGGGAAGGAATTGTCACGAGTATTGGGTCTTCCTCATCCCATAAAGATGTCTTGGAAAAACCGGAGGTGATTTCGCAAACTGTATTAGCCAAAGGGTTGGATGCAGGCACAGCGTTTGAAATTTTATCTATTGATATGGCGGATATCGATGTCGGTAAAAACATCGGTGCTCAACTTCAGATGGATCAGGCTGAAGCGGATAAACGTATTGCGCAGGCTAAAGCAGAAGAACGGCGTGCTATGGCTGTTGCAAGAGAACAAGAAATGAGAGCAACAGTCGAAGAGATGCGGGCCAGGGTAGTCGAAGCAGAAGCGGAAGTACCAAAAGCAATGGCCTATGCGTTTAGAGAAGGCAGACTGGGTGTTATGGATTATTACAACATGCAAAATATTATATCGGACACTCAGATGAGAGGAAACATTGCCCAGACAGCTAAAAAGGAATCCGGTAATGACCGTGTTACGAAGAAGTAGGTGGGGAGTATGACATTTTTTACGGTTGTCATTATCTTTTGGGTTGTGTATATGTTGATTGCCATAGTTTTAATGAAAAGCAAGTCCCAAATGCAGAGAAGAATTTCTGACACGTTTAAACTGCCGGATGGCCGCTTCGGAAGAAATGGAGCAACGTCTCTTGGGAAATGGGGAGAACAGTTGAAACAAGCCTTGGAAAATGGTTCATACCAAGCAAAATCCTTGAAATCGATCGAACCTAAGAATTTTAAGGTAATCAAGGATTATAATATTAATGTTGAAGGGCTCCAAGGTGTTGAAGGGCTCCAAGGTGTTGAAGGGATCCAAGGTGTTGAAGGGCTCCAAGGTGTTGAAGGGCTCCAAGGTGTTGAAGGGCTCCAAGGTGTTGAAGGGATCCAAGGTGTTGAAGGGCTCCAAGGTGTTGAAGGGCTCCAGGGTGTCGAAGGGCTCCAGGGTGTCGAAGGAACCGGTAAAAATATAAGCCTATTTGGGGCAGAGGCATCAGAGAGTTCTGATAGGATTTCCAGAGAGCAAACGGTTATGGATTCTTCGGGTTTAAATGGGGTTCATCTTTCCTTTGCGGAAAGAGAACTCGTAAAAGGGGTTATATGGGCGGAAGTTTTAGGAAAACCCAGAGCCGTGCGTCCAGTTATTAGAAACTAAAATTCTTTATCCTTTCTATCCGGATTATTTGGGCAAACTTATTGAGCAACTCAGAGGCCCCAATTGTTGTTGCCTTCAACGATTTGGGCTTCGCTGAAACATGCTGTGCTCCACTCCAATGAGTGGATAATCATCCTAAATGACTATTTAAGGAGTCCTGCTGGTACATGCCAGATGGGGGCTCCTGTTTATTAGGGGTGACTTATTAGAAGGACTTGAACTTTCTTGTGAAAAGTGCCTTAGATCATGTTTTTTATAGAATTTGGATAATTACGCCTTGCTTTTGCCACACTAGGATTATCAAATAAGTGAGGTGAGGGTATGAAAGAGCGTATTAAACCAGGGGGGGTTCTGATCATCGGACTGATTCTTAGCGTAGCCCTTTCCGGGATTGCCTATGGGGCGCTGGGGGATCGTTTGCTGGGTATGGGGAGCAAGGGGCCCGAAGTCGTCGAATTGCAAAAGAAGCTGGTACAGTTGGGTTATGTCCTTGGACCGATAGATGGCAAGTACGGTTCTAAAACAGAAGCGGCGGTACGGCGTTTTCAAAAAGAACGTGGGCTTAGAGTGGATGGCTTGGCTGGTACGCAAACGATCAATGAATTAAAGCTTCTGACCGGGGAAAGTACCACTCCGGCAGGAAAGGCTGTTGGCTATAAGAACGTTGATCTAAACCTCTTAGCGCGTTGTGTAAATGCAGAGGCGCGGGGAGAGCCTTACTTAGGTCAAGTTGCCGTTGCAGCCGTTATTCTTAATCGGTTATCCGATCCTGCTTTTCCGAAAACGATAGCCGACATAATCTATCAGCCCCGGGCCTTTTCGAGCGTGGATGACGGTCAAATTAATTTACCGCCTTCAGCATCTGCAATACGTGCTGCTCAAGAAGCGTTAAACGGCTCAGATCCTTCTAAGGGAGCTGTATTCTTTTTTAATCCTGCGAAGACGAAAAATCAATTCATTTGGTCACGTCCGCAGATTATTCAGATCGGAAATCATATCTTTGCGAAATAGGGGGAAGAGTATGCGCAAAAAAAAATTTTGGCTTGGTGCTTTAACAGCCGCTTTGTTGCTCTCCTTGGGTTGGGGATTTTATGAATACCGCCAGGCGGAAGAATATCGTCTCAGTGTGGAAAATAATAATCGCAGGGCTTTAAATGATTTTGCCAGTCAACTTGATCAGCTAGAGACAGATTTGGCTAAAGGAGACGTAGCCAGTAATTCCACCCAAAAAATTCTCTATTGGAGTCAAGTCACAAGCATATGTGATGCAGCACTTAAAGATTTTGCCCAAATTCCTGCTGAGCAGACCGGGCTAAGTTATTTAGGCCAGTTTTTGACCCAAACCGGTGATTTTACCAGGACATTGACACAACGGATCGCCGGTGGCGGACAAGTTACAGCGGAAGAAGAAAAGACGTTAAGAGAAATGCATGAGCGGCTTATTCCGGTAAATCAGAAAGTTCAAGAGCTACTCGTTCGTATGGACACGGAAAATTTAGTGTGGACAGATCCCTCTCCAACAATATGGAAACGACTGGGGTTTGGGAGCACTCAAATTGCAGAAGCAGCCGCTGATGGCTCTGAAAGCCCTTCAAAATCTGTAAGATCTGGTTTTGACCAGTTGGAAGCAAGTTTGCAAAAACTTCCCCCATTTTCATATACGGGAGAATATGCCACACGCCATGTGGAAAAGCCACTAGGGCTTCCTGCGGGTAATGTAACCAGGGAACAAGCCCAAATTACGGCACGGGATTTTTTAAGCAAAGTGGGCTATACCAATATTACTCCGGAATTTGCGGGGGAATCACAAGGCACGCTGGGAGGGTATATTTGGAAATATAAAGAGGCCTATTTGGAAGTAAGCAAACAGGGTAGTGTTGTTACATTTTACCGGGATCAGCGTTCTCTAGAACCGCGGACACTGAGTCGGGAAGAAGCCGCTGCCAAAGCAAAGAATATGATGCAAACCTTAGGCTGGCGACTGGCGTTAACTTCCAGCGAAGACTTCGGGGCATATGTGCAATTTGATTTCGTTGCGGAAGAATATGGAGTAAGAATTTACCCTGATAAAGTAAGAGTGATGATCGCTCTGGATAACGGTCAACCTATAGGATTTGATGCAGTACCATATTATTCGTTCCATCAGGCGCGGATTTTACCGACTAAAATTTCCATGGAGCAGGCAATGCGGAACTTGCGTCCGGATTTCCAGATATCAGAGAGACGCTTAGCGGTTATTGCTAAAAGTGGAAATCAAGAGGTGTATTGTTATGAATTCCGCGGTCAGTATCAGGGAGAGGAATATCTTATTTATCTGAATGCGGCAACGGGTGTGGAAGAGAAAATCCAACGCATACTCAAGACGCCGCGCGGCGAATTTCTTCAGTAAATAGGGGAGCTTAAATAGAGATTTATAAAACAAGAACTTAAATAATGAAGCTTAAACAAATAGGCGAGGGGAAAGTTTTTCCTCTCGCTTGTATATATGCTTGGAAAATATGCAGATGCGATTTCCTTTTTTCAACTGTAACAGTCGATTCCCAGGCAGCCCGAGCTTAAAAAGCTGCTACTTTAGGGCTTGCTGAATAGCTAAAAATCGCGAAATTACAAGGGCTATAGGGTCTATATGTCGAATTCTAATGCAAGGAAATATTGAAAAATTGGCTAAAAACCTTGCACTTTAGGAGGATGACCATGTACCGTAAGCCGAGTGCTC
>JBMNTM010000107.1:0-5885 GCA_050945735.1 Desulfosporosinus sp. | reverse complement strand
AGGCAGGACTGGCAAGTATTTGCGGCTGAATGCTGAAGGAAGAAGAATATCGGAAAGCCGTATGCGGGAAAACCGCACGTACGGTTTGATGAGGGGGCGGTGGCAACCCCACTGCTCTACTCTATCAAGGGTAGAAAAATAGAGGGCTAAAAAAGCATTAAACAAAGGGTTTCCCGACATTGAGCTTTTCTCCAGGCTACTTTGCCGGAGATGGCAATGTCAGGAAACCCATATTTTCATTATTTGCGGTAACATATCAACCGCCTTGAAGGTTGTATAGTTGGAGTAAGTTGAGGGGTTTACCGAAGGAGCGAAGTCTGCCTTGTTGGTTATGCTGCAAAAGCTGGGTTCTAATCTGGTCAGGATGAAATAAAATTAAAAAAAGAGAGGACATAATGTAATGAGACGGTATTGGAAATATGTGAAACCATATATGTCTGCATTTATTATTGGGCCTATTCTTATGATCGTGGAGGTTACCGGTGACGTGGTGATGCCTCTGTTGTTAAGCAACATCATCGATTACGGCGTAAGCGGCGGCAGGGGCATTTCTTATATCATAGCAATGGGTATAACGATGGTCATCACAGCACTATGCATGATGGCGGGCGGTGTAGGAGGAGCTTATTTTGCCATTAAGGCATCCACAGGATTTGCCAACGACTTGAGAAAAGATCTGTTTAATCACATCCAGAAGTTCTCCTTTACCAATTTTGATCAATATAATACAGGTTCTTTGATTACGCGGTTAACCAATGATATCACCCAGGTACAGAACATGATTCAGATGATATTAAGAATGGCCTTAAGGGCGCCTGGCATGCTTATCGGTGCGCTGATAATGGCTTTTGTACTAAATCTCCAACTGGCATTGGTAATCCTGTGCGTCTTACCTTTGTTATCTGTTGCAATCTACTTGATCATGAAAGTTGCTTTTCCGCGGTTCACAGTCATGCAGAAGAAGCTGGACGCACTAAATACGACCACCCAGGAAAATTTAACGAATATCAGGGTTGTAAAATCATTTGTCAGAGAACAGTATGAAGAAGACAAATTTAAGAAAGCGAATACGAACCTGAAGGATAGCACAATAAATGCAATGCATGTTGTTATCTTTGCCATGCCCGTCATGATTATTGCAATGAATATCACGACTTTGGCTGTGGTGTGGTTTGGCGGCAATCAGATTATTGCAGGCAGCATGACTCCCGGTGTTCTGACGGCGTTTGTAAATTATGTTGTCCAGATTCTCATATCTCTGATGATGGTTTCCTTCATTATTCTGAGTAGTTCCAGAACGCTTGCATCTGCAAAACGCATCAATGAAATCCTTTGTACAGATATCGACCTAAGCGACGAGAAAGCTTTGCATAAGGATATTGTTGTTCAATACGGCAAAATCGAATTTAGGGAAGTTTATTTTAAATATTATAAAAACAATGAAAAGTGGGTTCTGGAGAATATCAACCTTGTGATAAATCCAGGTGAGACGGTCGGCATCATCGGTTCAACCAGCAGCGGCAAATCAAGCCTTGTGCAGCTGATTCCCCGATTATATGATGTAAACTTAGGAGAAGTGCTGGTTGATGACGTGAATGTGAAAAACTATGCATTAAAGAACCTTCGTAATGGAGTCGGCATTGTGCTCCAGAAAAATGTCTTGTTTTCCGGCACGATCAAGGAAAATCTCAAATGGGGTAACGAAGATGCGAGTGATGATGAGGTGTATCAATGGGCAGAAAGTGCTCAAGCTCACAGATTTATTGCTTCATTTCCGGATGGATATGAGACCAAACTCGGACAGGGCGGTGTCAATGTTTCTGGCGGACAGAAGCAAAGAATATGTATTGCCAGAACACTTTTGAAAAGACCGAAGATCCTGATTCTTGATGACAGCACGAGTGCAGTTGACACTGCAACGGAAGCAAAGATCAGGGAAAGCTTCAGGAACGAGCCGCAAGGGACAACGCAGATCATCATCGCGCAAAGGATTTCTTCAGTAATCGATGCGGATAAGATTATCGTTCTCGATGATGGAAAGATTGCCGGCATGGGTACTCACGCGGAATTGATGCGAAGTTGTGAAGCCTATTCTGAGATTTATTACTCGCAGATGGATAAGAAGTTGACAGCATCATGAGTCGTATTAGCAAGGAAAGAAAAGAAGCATTAGTGCGCAGATACGGAAGTAAAACGATAAATACCAACTCCGGTCCCGAAGGAGTGAAACCAGGTGGTCACGGAGGGAGGAGACCGGGCGGCTTGGGAAGACCTGGAGCGCCACGCGGCGGCATGAAAGGCAGCAAACCGAAAAACATATCGGCGACCATCAGCAGGCTGCTTGCTTATATCGGGCGGGATAAGGTTAAAATCCTGTTTGTTTTTACCTGTGTACTGGGCAGTAGCTTGGCCGGTTTGGGCGGAAGCTATATTTTACGGCCTGTTATTAATAATCTGGTATCTGCTGAATGATCTCCGGAAGAAAAAATAAACAACCTTGTCATGGGTATCCTGATTATGGCATGCATCTATTTTGTCGGTGTCATATGTACCTATCTACAGCAGAAAATTATGATCGGGGTGTCCCAGAATGCCCTGGTTAAAATCAGGGAAGAACTGTTTCGCAGGATTCAAAAGCTTCCTTTGAAATATCATGATGCCCATACCCATGGTAATATCATGAGCCGTTTTACAAATGACCTTGATTCGGTTGGAGAGATGCTCAATAATACCATGGTGCAGATTTTTTCAGGTGTTCTTCTCTTGGTTGGCACTATCATACTAATGTTTGTCATCAATTGGATACTGGCAGTTGTTACTATTGCAACAATACCTTTATTAATTTATGCAGGAGGCATGCTCGGAAAGCAAAGCAGAAAATATTACATAGGTCAGCAGCAGGCGCTTGGCGCAGTTAATGGGTATATCGAGGAAACTATTGCCGGCCAGAAGGTCATAAAGGTATTCTCCCACGAAGAAACAGCGATGGAAGAATTCGAATTCCTGAGTGATGACCTGCGCAAAAAGCAAATAAAGGCGCAGTTTTTCGGCGGTATTATGGGACCGGTCATGGGTAATCTAAGCCAGATAAGTTTTGCACTATCTGCGGCGGTCGGTGGTATCTTGTGCCTGACATCCAATTTTGATATCGGTGGTCTCACCATATTTACCAACTATGCAAGACAGTTTTCCAGGCCCATTAGTGAATTATCTATGCAGATGAATACGATCTTCGCAGCATTAGCAGGGGCGGAAAGAGTATTTGAAGTAATGGATGAGACACCTGAAGCATCAGACCCGGCGGATGCAATTGAAATCTGCTCTGAAACGAATCAGGTGGAAGGAGCACGGGTGGTAAAAGGGGAAGTGGTGTTGAAGGATGTGAACTTTGGTTATCTTCCCGGTAAGACCATACTGAAACATATCAATGTCATAGCAAAACCTGGTCAGAAAATTGCTTTTGTTGGCTCTACAGGTGCAGGGAAGACAACCATTACGAACCTGATCAACAGATTTTATGAAATAGAAGAGGGAGAGGTATTAATAGATGGTATCAATATTAAGAATATCAAGAAGGATTCATTAAGAAGCAATATAGCAATGGTGCTTCAGGATACCCATTTATTCTCGGGTTCAGTCAGAGAGAATATTCGGTATGGACGTCCTGATGCAACCGATGAAGAAGTTGTCTCTGCTGCTAAGATAGCATGTGCGCATTCCTTTATCGGAAGACTACCCGAGGGATATGATACGGTGTTGGATGCTGATGGCGCTAATTTGAGCCAGGGTGAGCGTCAGCTTCTTAATATCGCGCGGGCTGCCATATCAAAAGCTCCTATTCTGATACTCGACGAGGCTACCAGTTCCGTCGATACGAGAACGGAAAAATACATTGAACGGGGTATGGACCAGCTCATGAACAACAGAACGACCTTTGTCATTGCACATCGACTATCTACCGTCCGAAATTCTGATCAGATTATAGTATTGGAACATGGCGAAATTATTGAGCAGGGTACTCATGAAGAACTTCTTGAAATGGCTGGAAGATACTATCAGCTTTATACCGGAGCAGTTGAGCTGGACTAGGAGGAATGGTTATCTGGAAGGGAATATACAAAATGAAAAAACGGATACTTCTGTTTATGGGTCTAAGTACGTTTTTGAATATAATGCTGAGCCTCAGCCAGGATTACCTTAAGAGTATCCAAGTCTACCGGCTTGGCTAAGTGCTGATAAAAACCGGCTGCCTTGGACTGTTCGAAATCTTCAGACTGAGCGTAACCGGAAAGAGAAATGAGATATACATCCTTTAATTCATTATCGTTACGAAAGCTTCTGGCCACTTCATAGCCGCTCATACCCGGCAGCCCAATATCGCATATCAGGACATCCGGATTGAACTCTTTCGCCTTGGTTATTCCCTCTGGTCCATTCGAAGCGCTTATTGCTTCGTGACCTAAATAACTGATTAATGAACACATGATTTCAGTGATATCAGGTATATCGTCAATGATTAGGATCCTGAGCAAGCGTGGTTCTAAATAGTTTGCTGTTGCTCCCTGTTCATCTATCGTAGCACTAGGCAGACGAAGCGTCAACGTTGTTCCCTGACCGATACCTTCGCTGTGCACATCCACACTGCCGTTATGCATTTCGACGATTTCTTTCACAATTGTCAGACCTAAGCCAAGCCCGCCGTTACTGCGGTCCAGGCTATTATCTGCCTGCATGAAGGGTTCGAACAAATTCGGTAGTATTTCCGGATTAACTCCTATACCGGTATCCTGAACAGTTAAGATAGCTTCACTCGTCTTTTTATCGTGTGCAACCATAAGGACAGTTTTATCTCCTTTATTCGTAAACTTAACCGCATTATGTAGTAAATTATCAATTGCCTGAGTTAAACGAACTGGATCTGCTTTTAAAAATATGGGGGCTACGGCTAGTTTTGTTATCAGACTAACACCTTTTTTTATAAAATGTTCCTGATAATCCATCGTTGCTTGCTGCACAAGTTTGTTAAGTTCTATATATTCTTTCTTGAGAGTGATCTTGTTTTTAGTAAAGCGGTTAATGTCCAGAAGATCATTGACCAGTCGTGAGAGCTGTGCCGTCTGGCGCTCCATTACTGTTCTAGCCTTCCTGTCTTCTTCCCCGCCGGGTCGTACAAGCTTCTGAAGAGAAATACTCGCCGTAATCGAAGTGAGTGGGTTTCTGAGTTCATGGGAAAGAATGCTTATAAACTCTTTCTTTTGACTATCAACTTTCTGAACTTGTTCTGATAATTGACGAAATTCCTTTTCATATTGCTCCAATCTTTGGTTCATACATTGCGATTGCAAATTCCTTTGCTGCATTAATTGCTGATTTTGAAGGTGTCTATTAACAAATGCTGCCACCTTCCACTTTAATGCATTTGGCTGGAATGGTTTAAACACATAATCGATGGCACCCAATTCATACCCCTGCTTAATATGTTTTTCGTTCTTGTAAATTGCCGTAATGAATATAATAGGTGTCATAGCACTTCTTTTTCTTGCTCTAATTAACCTGGCTGTTTCAAAGCCGTCCATTCCCGGCATCTGAATATCGAGTAAGATCACGGCAAAATCATCTTTCAGCAAGCATCTCAAGGCATTTTCTCCGGAATTGGCAAATACCAGTTGATAATCCGGAGATTTTAGGACTGCCTCTAAACAAAGTAAATTTTCTTGGCGGTCATCAATTAACAAGATTTTTGATTTTTGATTATCTGGTACTACGAAATTATCATGTTCGATTTTCATTGGACATGTCATATTACTGTCTACCTCCCAATACTTTCCTTCTAATCAAAGGTTTCGTAACAGTAGGAATTACCAAAGAAGATGCCCTGTTTCCCA
>JBMNTM010000106.1:0-5886 GCA_050945735.1 Desulfosporosinus sp. | reverse complement strand
AAATTAGCGATCTTCAGTTGAAAAAGAACTTTTTGAGCTATCTGCTCAAGACAATTTTTACTATTGAAAACCCCCATAGGGGTTAAACAACCTGTTTTTGCAGTGGAATCAAGGTTATGTTAATACCCGTTCTTAAGATAATTCATGTTCCTTTAGGTCTTTATTATTCATGTGTCTTTTATTGAATCCCGAAGTGGTAAAAGATACAAGCTTCTCTACCCTCTTAAATGTATCTTGCATTTACGTATTCTTGAATAAAAGTCTTTAGCGTAATAAGGGGGGTAACCACAATTGAGAAAACTAAAATTTAGGGTTTGGGACAAGGTTAAAGAGAAAATGTTAAAACCCCAAGCCATAAGTTTTGATATACAAAGTTCAGCACCATTTGCAGTCAGTGTTCCTGGCAGATCATGGGAACCAATCGGAAAATTCGAATTGCTTCTGTGGACCGGTTTTGCTGATAAGAATGGGATTGATGTATATGAAGGTGATTTAATTAAAATCTCATCTGTCATTTATAAAATCATTTGGAATGAAACCCTAACTACTTTTGAACTTGTAGATCTAGAAAATTCCTCCTCAAAGCGCGATATCAGTTCAATTATATCTGGTGGCGTTATAGGTAACGAATTTGAAAGTAATAAGATAAACTACTGATTCATCTAAGATCCTTTTGTTCACATAGGTTTACCGCTGACACCTTGCACAATAAACCGTACCCCGCCCGGCCAGTCGTATGCGTTCTAATGTCTGTCCACAGATTAGGCAGGGTTTCCCTCCTCTGCCATATACCTGCAGCGCTTGTTGAAACGACCCTTCTTCTCCATTGGCATCCCGATAATCCCGATAGGATGTGCCATGGGCATCTATTCCTGCCTGCAGGACATTTTGAATCGCCCGGTGCAGCTTTACTATTTCTTCCTCAGTTAAGGTTCCTACCCGGCGGCTTGGCAATAATCTAGCCCGGAAAAGAGCTTCGTCCACATAAATATTCCCCATTCCCGCGAGGACAGTCTGATCCAGTAAAGCCGCTTTTAAAAAAACCTTTTTCTTTCCAAAACGGTCTCGCAGCACTGTCGATGTGAACTCTTCTGCCAATGGTTCAGGACCGAGCTTGCGCAGAGAGGTTTGACTAAAACACAGAGGAGTGGGTATGGCTTGAATACGGCCAAATTTGCGCATGTCTGAAAAATGCACTTCGCCGCGTTCCAAGTGAAATACTACATGTGTATGTTTTTCCGGTTCCTGATAAGCCGGATAATAATACAAATTTCCGGTCATCCGCATATGAGCCATTAACGTCAAATCAGCATCTAGCATGATTAGTAGGTATTTTCCACGACGGTCGATTGTTCTGATCCGTCGTCCGATCACTAATTCTTCGAAGGTCTTATCTTCCCATCCACTTACTGCAGTAGGCCAGATTAGCTTAATTTCCTCAATTCTTTGATTTCGCACGTGTTCGAGTAATGTACGTCGAATTGTTTCAACCTCAGGTAGTTCCGGCATTTTTTCTCCTTGTCCTTATGATTATTCTTTATCCTGATCGCATGCTCTTTAACGGCTGCATATCATACCAATTCGCTCCCACTTTGCAGTCAACCGTCAAAGGTACCGAAAGCGGAAAAGCATTTTCCATTTTATCTATCAGTATGCTTGCTACAATCTTTAAATCTTCAGGTGCAACTTCAAGCAAGAGCTCATCATGTACTTGAAGTAGGATAGCAGCCCGAAAGGGTTTCAAACCTTCTTTTACCTTAAGCATTGCTATTTTCATAATATCCGCCGCGGTCCCCTGTATCGGTGTGTTCATAGCAATACGCTCGCCAAATTGCCGTTGCACGCGATTAGAGTGCAGCAACTCCGGGATACGCCGCAAGCGATTTAACAGAGTGCGGACTTGACCTTCTTGTTTTGCATGAGCGACAACATCCTCAAGATACCGTTTGACCCCGCAATAGCGTTTAAAATATTGCTCGATATAAAATTTCGCTTCCTTACGCGGAATTCCTAAATCCCTGGCAAGACCAAATTCAGTTAACCCGTATACCAGGCCAAAATTAACAGCCTTGGCACTCCTACGCATGTTCGGGGTGACTGCTTCAAGAGGAATGCCAAAAACCTCCGCTGCTGTACGGGTATGCACATCCTGTCCCAGAGCAAATGATTCACAGAGCAAGGGATCTTGAGAGTAGTGCGCTAAGATCCGCAGTTCAATTTGCGAATAATCGGCCGAGAGGAGTACCCATCCCGACTGCGTGGGATGAAAGACTTTCCTTAATTGTCTTCCCTGCTCGAGCCGAATAGGAATATTCTGCAAATTTGGTTCCGTACTTGATAACCGGCCTGTTGCTGTCACCGTTTGTTGAAAAGTGGTATGAATTTTACCGTCCTTTACTTGGGCTAGTAAACCATTTACGTATGTAGACATTAATTTATTCAGCTGCCGATAGTCGAGAATCTTTTCTATGATTGGGTGGGCTAACCTTAGAACCTCCAGAATCTCCGCATTTGTTGAATAACCAGTTTTAGTCTTCTTGGCAGATGGTAAGCCCAACTTCTCGAAAAGTATTGTCCCCAATTGTTTGGGCGAATTTATATTAAAGGTTTCTTCAGCCAGCGCATAAATGTCTTGCTCCAGTTGTTTTAAGGTTATACCGATCTCTTCACCGTATTTTTTCAACTGTTCAGCGTCAATCCCAATTCCATGTCGTTCAATTTCCGCTAATAGTGAACTTAGTGGTTCTTCAATATCATGCAGTAAGCTTGATAGTCCCAGAGTGTCAATTTCCTCCTGATACTTAGGGGCAACCTGGGCTAAAGCAGCGGCTTCTTGGGCAATACTCGCGATATCTTGGTTCTGCGCATATTCTTTGACTATATCCAACGGAGCAAATTTGGTGCGACTTGATTGAATAAGATAGGAGGCTAAACACAAATCCAGCTTAATACCCTTTAAAGCAGTATTTTCATTAGCTAGCAACGAAGCAGCTGTTTTGCTATCAACCAAAGTTTTAGGAACCTGAGCGTTGCCGAGTAATTCTAACCAAGCCTTACGAACTTCGTCGGATACTTCCGTCGGTAAGAGCGTAAAGGACTCACCTTGTGCGGCGATTCCCCATTTTATGCAGCGACCGCCTTGTAACCCGGTTTTCTCATAACAATAAGCTAACGTTAGAGGTACTTTCTCTGTTTGCCATTTTTCAATTTGTACCAACCAGTCCTCTTCCGAAAGTATACGTTCCGGCCAGTCCTGAAGCCTTTGGGCAGGACTTTTTTCGGCTAGCTCCAAATTATCTTGATGACGTTGTTGCCATAAGCGCTTTACTCTCATCAAATCGTATTTTTGAAGAATTGAGAGCGCTTTATTTGCTTGTGAGCGTCGATATACAAAATCATTTAACGCAAATGCCAAAGGAACTTCCGTCATCATAGTCGCTAACTTTTTACTTAAAATTGCCTGATCGGCGAATTCTATTAAATTGCTTCGTACTTTTTTCCCGGATACTTGATCTGTATTCGCCAAAACGCCTTCGAGCGATTTAAATTCCCAAAGAAGTTTCAGTGCAGTTTTCTCACCGACACCAGGAACCCCAGGGATATTATCTGAGGAATCTCCCATAAGACCCTTCAGATCAATGATTTGAGAAGGCCTTAGGCGATAGCGTTCCCAGAGAGTATGTTCATCATAACATTCAACTTCGCTAATACCTTTTTTAGTTAAGCAGATCTTCGTCTTGGGGGATATTAGTTGCAGGGCATCCCTGTCCCCCGTATAAATCTGAACCTCCACTCCCTGTGCTTCCGCTTGTTTAGTTACTGCGGCAATAAGATCATCCGCTTCATAACCGGCAAGTTCAATTATGGGTACATCCAATTCCGTTAATATTTCTTTAAGGTAATCGAATTGTGGAAGCAATCCCTCCGGTGTTTCCTTACGCTGCGCTTTATACCCGTCAAATTGTTCAATGCGGACCGTTGGCTTAGTTTTATCGAAGGCCACCACCCAATAATCCGGATGTTGTTCTTGTTCTAATCTAAAAAGCATGGTCAAAAAACCATGTAATACATTCGTTGGACGCCCATCGGCCGTAGTCAACGGCGGCAGAGCATAAAAGGCACGATTTGCAAGACTATTTCCGTCTAAAATTATCATTCGCGACACCGTAAGCCCTCCAATCTTTCGCATTTTCACTATATCATACCTACCACTTTCTCTCAAATGATATGAAAAGCTCCAAATTTTAAATATTTAATACAAAAAACAAGGGTAAGACAATCTTATCCTTGTTTTCTTTTTTAATATGTTTTATTAATTTTTCATTCTTTAATAATAATGCTCATTAGCTAATTGCTTTATCCAGAATAAACATGTCCATAAGTTTGTAACCTTTCTCAACATAAATTCCTGTGTCGGATGCACTTTTTTCATTAAAAACAGCTTGTTTTGCCGCATGTTTGGTACTGTCATATATGACAAACGGTACAGGATCCAAGGTATGAGTTCTCATACTGATTGGTGTAGGATGGTCCGGTAAAACCATTAATTTAAAGTCCTGTCCTTTTAACCCTTCTAATAACGTGCCTACTATTTCCTTATCAATTAGTTCAATGGATAGTACTTTATTTTCAAGTTCAGCTCTATGCCCACATTCATCGGGTGCTTCTACATGAATATAAACAAAATCCTGTCCACTAACCAACGCTTCAAGCGCGGCATTTGCCTTGCCAACATAATTTGTATGCACATTTCCTGTTGCGCCTTCAACCTCAATAATATTCATTCCAGAACATATACCAATTCCTTTAATTAAATCAACTGCTGAAATAATCGATCCTTTAATATTATACTTTTCCAAAAAACTTGTTAAGGCAGGTTTATGGCCTTCACCCCAAAGCCAGATTGAATTTGCAGGTCTGAGACCTCTTTCTTTTCTTTTAATATTGACAGGATGTTCTTTTAAAAATTCATAGCTTTCCTTCATCATTTTTAAAAGTAGGGCACTGTCTTCTCCAGTTGGCAGATATTCGCTTATCTTTCGTTCCAAAATATCATGCGGTGGAATGAGTGTATAGTCCATAGGTGCATTGTGCCACACTAAAATATGGCGATAGCTTATTCCAGGATAAAATTCCATTTCTTTAGTTATAAAATATCCGTTAACAGTTTTAATTAATTCCGTTGCTTCTTCGGTTGTTATTTCATCTGCGCTGTAATCTAAAATGACCTTTTCTTCATAAGGTTCCTCTTCTGATAGAGTTACTAGATTACACCGAAAGGTGATATCTGTAAGTTTCAAAGGAATCCCTATACTTGCAGCTTCAAAAGGAGATCTGCCGCTATAATATTTTTCCGGGTCATAGCCTAAAACTGAGAGATTTGCAGTATCGCTTCCTGGTAAAAAGGTATCAGGTACGGTCTTTACCATTCCCATTTTTCCATTGGCGGCAAAGAAATCGAAATTCGGAGTTTTAGCAAATTCTAAAGGAGTTTTATTATTTAACTTATCAATAGGATAGTCAGCCATTCCGTCGGCTAAAACTACGATATATTTCATTTTCTCTACCTCCAACAAGTTTATTACCTTATTTTTATACTGCCATACTTTTTGCTTTTGCTTCTTAAGCTCTTCCAGGCATATTAGAATAGCCCTTCTGAGAAGTAATGTTTATGTTCGTAAATCTTAATATATCATACCTACTGTTTTCAAACAAACAAATACGAACCCTTAGTATCACTTCACAAAATAGTGAATAACTGTATTTGTCAATCAAATAATTGACCACTTTGCTAACCGAAAAGTTGACCACCCTGGCAAAAAAATAAATGCTACTTACTCATCTGCTTCAGAAGTGTCCGTCACCCCCTCTGTTCCTGACGTGCTA
>JBMNTM010000105.1:0-5912 GCA_050945735.1 Desulfosporosinus sp. | reverse complement strand
GGTGTTTAGCTTAATGACAGTTTCCTGGTCAATGCAGAACATGATCGATTTATTAACTGTCGTTCAGTTAGAACAAGTTCAAACGTATGATGTTAAAATGTACTTAAACCAACCTTCGCCTACGGGCTCTACAAAATTTGCCCTGGCGCATGAACCCGAGGTAACTAAAGTTGAACCAGTACTTGAAGTACCCGCTTCATTACAAAACGGTTGGTTAAAGAAAGAAGTAGTTTTGCTCGGTCTTACCGAAGGCTCTACACTCTATAATATTATTGATAAAAACGGCCAAAGGGTAGAGATTCCGAACCAAGGAATCTTGCTTTCTGAACATTTAGCTAAAGCTTTAAACGTCAAAGCAGGAGACGAAATTCTCATTGAAAGTCCCTTGCGGAGAGATACTGTCGGTCAGACGGGCGAGAAGCTCTCAGTAAAAGGGGTTGTTCCTCAATACTTAGGGCTTAATGCCTTTATGGAGCAAAAACAATTGCAGTGTTTTCTCAGACAAGGAGAGATCAGCACAGCCATGCTGATCGAGATGGACCCTTCTGAAGTGGGATACATGAAGAATAAATATCGCAATGCCGGCAATGTCTCCTCAATCGAATCTCAAAAGGATACGGCGGACAAAATCCACAAAATGATGGAATCATTCGGTTTTACGGTTTGGTTAATCGCCATTTTAGGCGGGGTTTGCGGATTTGCCTTAATTTATAATGTCAGTATTATTGCATTGTCTGAACGGAAACGGGAATTGGCTTCTCTCCGTGTGCTGGGAATGACTCCCAGAGAGAGTCTGCGGGTAATTACCGCGGAACAATGGACGCTATATCTTTTTGGAATCCTGCTTGGTATCCCTATGGCCTACGGGTTAAATCTTAGTATGTCGCATTCCATGAGTAATGATATGTACTCTCTTCCTTCAGAACTGCCGCCCATCGCGTTATTGGGTGCGGCAATTGGAACAGCTTTTTCAGTTTTCGTTGGCCAAAGCAGGGCTTACAAAAAAATTAAGTCACTTCCCTTTGTTGAGATTCTCGCAACTCGCGATTAAGAATGAAGGCTTAAATCAGAGAAAGGTAAAAGAAAAAACAGCAGGAGAATTTAGAGTAATTAATGAAAGAATTTAAAGTTTCGGAGAGGGTGATTAGAAATGGCTATTGAAAAATCAAGATTTGGGCTAACTCCGAATATATTCAAACTACCGAATCTTAAGCATCGTAAGTTTGTTTTTATCGGAGGGCTGGCACTTTTAATTCTTGTTTCTGTCACTATCTCAAATGTCATGCCCTTGCTGGTCAACGTTATTACCCTGTATCCAAAAGATTTTAGCAAAGGTTTTTCCGAAGAAGGGGAAGTAATAGCTGCTTGTGAGTTACCCCTCTTCAACCAAGTTGAGGGAAAACTGCAGTCCCTCAAAGTCAAAAATGGCGATACGGTTAAAAAAGGACAAGTACTTTTTAAAATCAATACCGGCGATCTGACATATCAGTTGGAAGGACTGAAGGCGCAACTTCAGAGCTTGGAGGGACAACGCTTACAGAATTATAAGAATACTAGCAATGCACAAATTGCACAACAAAAGCTGATTATCCAGCAGGCGGAAAGGGATGTGCAGACAGCGGAATTACACATGAACAGGATGAAGGTTCTGGCTGACGCCGGTTCGATTTCTCAGCTTGAATATGAAGAGGCTCAGACAGCGTATGACAAAGCTAGGAATTATCTGGAGCAGCAAAAGGAAGGATTAAACATTCTTTACGAGCAGAATAAGACTTCCCAAGGAACAGAATTATATTTCAGTAATCAGAAAAAAGTTGTTCAAACGCAAATTAATCAGTTAGAAGAAAAGATCAGCAAGGCCGTGGTGGTTGCCCCACAAGATGGGATAGTCAAAGATATTTCCCTTAAAGAAGGAAACGTTGTCCCCCAAGGTCAGCAAGTGATGACCTTGTTTGGTAACGATAGCTATAAAATTGAGAGCTTCGTCCTGGCCGGTGATGCTTTGGACATTAAAGTAGGAAGCCCGGTACAAGTTCTCCAAGCCACCAGTGCCGGTAATAAACCCTTTTCGGGTAAAGTTGAAACGGTTGAGCGAGCAGCTGTAGAGAGGATTTCTCCCCTCGGTCTTAAGGAAAAACGCGTAAAAGTTACGATACTCATGGAAAAATCACCAGTGATCATTTTAGGAAGCAGTGTGGATGTTAAATTTACCACTCTGGAAATACCCGATAAACTTTTAATCCCCAAAACAGCTCTTTTTTCCTACAAAGAAGAGGATGCAGTATGGGTTGTTCAGGAAGGTAAAGCGAAAATTCGGCCTGTGAAAAAAGGCTTAGAAAACGACAGTGACGTGATCATTGAGCAAGGACTGACAGATGGTGATATCGTTATACTGAACACAAATTTAACGAAACTAAAAGAAGGAAAACGTATTAGAGCCATCTAATCTCATCCTCCCATGATACTTCTTTACTGGGGATGACATTTTTTCACGATAATTAAGTTCTTTTTGGGGTGACAGTTTAGCAAATAATTTACAAGGTAACTTTATCACAAGATAAACGCAACATATTATTTTTACTCTTGACAATCACCAGAAGTAGTGTAAAATATTAAAAACTGTTTAAAATGACGATGAGAGGAAATAGTACAGTTTATGCTTTCGTTTTTAGAGAGCTGCTGGATGGTGAAAGGCAGTAACGAAACAGAATTGGAACTCTTCCTTGAGTAGCCGACCGAAATTGTATTAAAGTAGGCTCGGACGGGATTTCCGCCGTTAAAAGGAAGGCGATATCGGAACTTCGATGTCCGAAGTTTAATGCACGTAGTTCGAACTACGAAGTTTTTGGCTCGAACCACGAAGCATTAACAACGTACTTTGTATGGTTCCCGTATCTGTAGAGAAGACAGTATAGTACTGTCAATTTGAGTGGTACCGCGGATTAACTCTTCGTCTCAATAGGGATGAAGAGTTTATTTATTAAGGAGGAATTTACATATGCGCAAGTTGTATATTTTTGATACTACCTTGAGAGATGGAGAGCAATCCTTGGGGATTACTCTGAATGTAAACGAGAAATTAGAAGTCGGTCACCAGTTAGTGAAGCTTGGCGTGGATATTATTGAAGCCGGTTTTCCCGCCTCTTCGCCAGGGGATCTGGAATCAGTCCGAACATTGGCTAAGGAACTGAAAGGAGTTATCATTTGTGGTTTGACAAGGGCAGTAGAACAAGATATCGATATTTGTGCCCAAACCCTACGTTTTGCTGAATACCCGAGGATTCATACAGGGATTGGAGTTTCTCCGATTCACATGGATAAAAAATTAAACCTTACCCCAGATAAAATCCTGGAGAGAGCGGTAGCTGCGGTTAAATATTCGAAGAAATATGTGAGCGATGTTGAATTTTATGCAGAAGATTCCTTTCGCAGCGATCCAAAATTTTTAATTCGCGTCATTGAGGCCGTTATTTCTGCCGGGGCAACTGTGGTTAATCTCCCGGATACTGTGGGTTATGCAAACCCGTGGGAATATGCCGAACTGATTAGTTTTGTTATTAATAATGTTAAGAATATCGATAAAGCAATAGTGAGTGTTCATTGCCACAATGATTTGGGAATGGCCACGGCCAATTCCCTTGCCGGTATTAAAGCAGGAGCAAGCCAGGTAGAAGGAACAATTAATGGGATAGGTGAGCGGGCAGGAAACTCTTCCCTGGAAGAAATAGTGATGGCGATTTCTACGCGGCGTGACGGGTACTATGGGGTGGAGCACAAGATTAATACGCGGGAGATTTCGGCCACCAGCAGACTGGTATCCCGTATAACAGGGGTGGCAGTGCCCGCGCATAAAGCGGTTGTTGGTGCAAATGCTTTCATGCATGCTTCGGGTATTCATCAAGATGGGGTTCTGAAAGACAGACAGACATATGAAATTATGAAGCCGGAAAACATTGGTGTTCCTAAAAATCTAATCAGTCTTTCTGCAAGATCAGGCAGACATGCCCTTAAATATCGTCTTCAGGAATTAGGGTATACAGTAGAAGGTGCTCAGCTGGATGAAGTTTATCATAGGTTTTTAGAACTGGCTGATCAGAAAAAAGAAGTGCTTGACCAGGATCTCTATGTTCTTATGGGGGATAAGGGAAACCCGGCAAATAATATTAAACTAAAGGGTATGTCTATTGCGACAACCGGAGTGAAGATGGCTACAGCTACCGTAATTTTGGAGATAGGTGGAGAGATAATCACGGACGCCGCCTGTGGTAACGGTCCTGTGAACGCTCTTTTTAATACTATTGATCGGATAACAGGAAATTCGGCAACACTTGAAGATTATACCCTGAAGTCTGTAACCCGCAGCAGCGAGGCTTTGGGAGAAGCCACTGTCAAATTGCGTTATGATAATCGCCTTGTCGTAGGGAAGGGGTTTTCAACCGATATAATTGAAGCCAGTGCCAAAGCATATATTAATGCCTTGACAAAGCGACCTTTACCATCTTGAGGTAATCTGTACCATTTTAATTTAGGTGCAGGATAAACTACTCGCGAACAAAAGGCGATTCTATATCAAAGTGTCTGGTTATGTCATAAAATAGTAATATATATACTATTGCCACAAATAAATTAAGGGGATATAATGATTTAATAAGTTGTGCACAAAAATACAATGTGGAGGATTGAAGTTATGGAGAGAATATTTAATTTTTACGCTGGACCAGCAACGCTACCCCTTGAAGTTTTGGAAGAAGCACAAAGTGAATTAACTAACTATAAAGGTGCTGGGTTGTCTATAATGGAAATTAGTCATCGCGCTAAAGAATATGACGCTATTAATGCGGAAACTGAAGTTCTTGCTAAAGAATTGCTCGATGTGCCCGAAAACTATCGCGTGTTGTTTGTTCAAGGTGGAGCAAGCACTCAATTTGCAGCTGTACCCATGAACTTAGTCCCCGCAGACGGTCACGCCGACTATATTTTGACTGGATCCTGGGCGGAAAAAGCCTATCAGGAAGCATCCAAATTTATTAAAACCAATGTAATTGCCAGCACAAAAGAAGATAACTATAATCATATTCCTGCAAACGATGAAATCAAGGTAAGTGACAATCCCGCTTACGTGCATATCTGCTCCAATAACACTATCTTTGGTACTCAATGGCAGTCATTCCCAGATGTGGGCGATATACCTTTGGTTGCAGATATGTCGAGCGATATCATGTCGCGTAGCTTTGATGTTTCCAAGTTTGGGGTAATATATGCCGGCGCGCAAAAGAACCTTGGACCTTCTGGTGTAACCATGGTTATTATTCGCAAGGACTTATTGGAAGGAGTCCCCGAAAATATCCCCACTATGTTGCGCTATGATATACACGCTAAAAATGATTCCCTTTATAACACCCCACCTTGCTTTTCCGTTTATATCGTGAATTTGGTTTTGCACTGGCTTAAAAAGAACGGGGGATTGGCTGTTGCGGAAAAACGCAATAAAGAAAAAGCTTCATTAATTTACGATACCATAGACAATAGCGGCGGCTTTTATCGGGGTCACGCGCTCAAAGACAGTCGCTCAATGATGAATGTCACCTGGCGTTTACCTAATGAAGAGTTGGAAAAAACCTTTGCTGCGGAAGCATTAAAACAAGGTATGGTTGGTTTAAAAGGCCATCGTTCAGTGGGCGGTCTGCGTGCATCAATTTATAATGCTATGAGCTTTGAAGGGTGTCAGGCATTAGTTGATTTTATGAAAGAATTCCAAAGAAAAAATGGGTAAGGTATCTACTTTAAGTTAATTACTCAACTTTCCCACCAATAAATATAAAGCAAACCCTTAGTTAAACAGCAATGTCAGGCGACAAGAAGCAATCGCTGTTTTAGGGACGGTGGAATTGCATTCAAAAAAGTATCCATAA
>JBMNTM010000104.1:0-5938 GCA_050945735.1 Desulfosporosinus sp. | reverse complement strand
AAATTAGTAATGATTAAGATTCGAATGGGTACGATGAAAGTGCAATTACGTTTGAAAGGGAATGTTTCATATTTCGTGTAATTGGTTATTCCCAACAAGGTTTAAGGCTTTGCAATAATGGGTAAAATTCTGGTACAGTCAGAAAGACAAGGCTCTACCGGAGGGTAACCTGAGGGACTGGCTGTGGAACTCAAGAAATGGGAAAGGCAGTCTTTGTCGGGCTGCTTTTTCATTTCTTAGATTCCCATTCCGAAAAACTCCGGGGTTCGGGGCAGAGCCCCGAATGATTAAGCGCTCTTGCTGCCCGACAAACGCTCCTCAAAGAAAATAGCCATCTGCCCCATTATTATTCCCCAATCGCGAAGGGGCAACCCCCATTTCTTCTCAATTTCCATAATTGATAAATAGATTGATTTTTTGAGTGCTTCATCACTGGGAAACGTTGTCTTTGTTTTTGTAAATTTCCGCAGCATTCGATGAAATCCTTCTACTGCATTTGTTGTATAAATTAGCCTTCTAACATCCTTCGGGTACTTAAAATATGCGGAAAGCTCGCTCCAATTATTACGCCAGGACTTTGTGATTTGAGGATATTTCTTGTCCCACTTTTCAGCAAATTCCTCAAGATGATAAAGTGCATCATCCTCACATGGTGCTTGATATACTGCCTTTAAATCTGTCATTATAGGCTTTAGATCTTTGTATGAAACATATTTTGTTGAATTTCTGATTTGGTGTATGATGCAAAGCTGTTGCTCGGTTTTCGGAAATACACTGTTTATTGCCGTAGATAAACCATTTAAATTGTCATGACAGGCAATTAAAATGTCGTTTATACCACGATTTTTCATCTCATTCACTACGGTTGCCCAAAAACTGGCACTTTCATTTTCACTTATCCAAATGCCTAATATTTCTTTCTTGCCATCCATGTTAATTCCTAAAACTGTATAGGCACATTTATTGATTATCTTTGAATCCTTGCGTACTTTAAACACAATTCCATCAAAGAAAACTACAGGGTATATAACGTCCAACGGTCTTGACTGCCATTCCATGAGCTGCGGTATAATTTTATCCGTTATTCGGCTGATGAGTGCCGGTGATGCATCTACTCCATAGATATCACGAAGGTGATCCTCTATATCACGGGTAGACATACCTTTTTGATACATGGCTATAACCTGCTGCTCCAGATTGTTGGATTTTGTCTGGTATTTCTCAATAAGCCGTGGTTCAAATTCGCCGTTTCGGTCACGCGGTACCTTAATTTTCGCCTTTCCCATTTGGGTTTGAATCGTTTTTTTGTTATAGCCGTTGCGGCTATTTCCGCTCAGATCGCCTACCGGACTGTGTTTATCATATCCCAAATGTTCATCCATTTCCGCTTCCAGCATCTGTTCAATTGTTCCGCTGAACAAATTTTTCAGCATTGCATGGATATCCTCCATGCTGCTACATTCTTGGGCCAATAGTTTTACAAGTTCGTTCGCGCTTTCGTTCATTGATAACAACTCCTTTATGGTTATTATTACCAATTACACGAAAGTTTTAACGTCCTCGTTTGAAAAATAATAAGGAAAAACCATCGGTAACTCCAAAATTGGTGAGTGACAAGCAAACCAAGAAGGATTGTTTACCGATGGTCTATTCTAATACTAATCTAAATTTAGAAAAAATACTAATTATTTTATTTTGATTAAGATTCTATGTTATCCATGCTCAAATGGCTATGCGAGCAGCACGTTACTCCATTAGCTTTCCCCAGTATACTCCGACCGCTTCGCCAATTCGTATCGCCCAGGTGCGACTCATCATGCGCTTACCCCGTTCCAAATCGCTGATAATATTTGGTGCAATACCCGTCATCTCCGCTAATTCCTTTTGGCTCCCGATCGAGGCCTGCAAACGGGCATCTCTGACTTTCTTCCCTTTATAAACAACTTTTTTCTTCGTTTTTACATTCATTTGCTTTTCTTTCACACACATCTTCTTTTCTTGCGTACTCATTTTCTCATCTCCTATAAAGCCTTATAAATTATTTATTGACATTATCCTGGTTTAAAAGGTACTGTCAAGAGTTTTTCGCAAATTGAATTTCTGCTTGGAAAATACTCGTTCTTCCTCATGTGGGGATATGGGTCGAGGGCTGAGTTGGGAGACGGTGGTCAAAATAACCGAAAAGGAATTGTCACAGCTGCTTTTTCCTTTGGGGAGCACTAAGCCCGCGTATAAAATGCCGGATTACGATTACATCCATCGTGAAATGGCAAAGAGTGGCGTGACCTTAACCCTGTTATGGCTTGAGTACTGCGACCGGTGCCGCGATTCCGGGCAAGTACCATACAAGTCAACCCAGTTCAATAAGTACTATGCTGATTATGCGAAAAACACCAAGGCCACCATGCACATACACCGAAAGCCAGGAGAAATCATGGAGGTAGACTGGGCGGGACAGACCGCTGGGATCATCGATACTGATACTGGAGAGATAATTCAAGCCTATGTGTTTGTAGCAGCTTTGCCTTACAGCGGCTATGCTTATGTCGAAGCCTTCCTTTCGCGAAATCAAGAATGTTGGATTACCGCCCATGTTAACGCCTATCGATTCTTCGGTGGAGTTACTCGCATTGTGGTGCCAGACAACTTAAAAACTGGCGTCGAGAAGGTGAAGAAAGAAGAAACGGTAATCAACAAGACCTATCAGGAGATGGCTGAACATTATGGTACAGCGATTATACCAGCTAGGATTAGAGCTCCCAAAGATAAACCGACGGTAGAAGGCTCGGTCGGCATCATCTCGACATGGATACTGGCTGCTCTGCGTAATCAACAGTTTTTATCGTTACGGGAGCTAAATGCTGCTATACGGGAAAAGCTAATGGTTTTCTTAGAAAAGCCTTTTCAGAAGAAAGACGGATGCAGAGCCGTCTTGTTCGCTGAGGAAAAGCCATTCTTGCTGCCATTGCCTACAAAGCCATTTGAATTAGCGACTTGGAAGATTGCCACTGTTCAGTACAATTACCACATAAGCGTGGACACACAGAATTATTCGGTACCCTTTGAATACATCAAGCAGAAAACTGATGTCAGGATTACCCGCAACGTGATTGAGGTATTCTTCCAAGGTAATCGTATTTGTTCTCATCCTCGGCTCTATGGAAAAAGTAATCAATACAGCACCATAGAAGCCCATATGCCACCCGATCATCAGAAATATGTGGCCTGGAACGGTGACCGCTTTAAATCTTGGGCAGCCAAAATTGGTGAGCATACAAGCGCTGTCATTAGCTCTTTTCTCGGAAGACACAAAGTTGAGCAGCAAGGTTACAAGGCTTGTATGGCCCTTTTGAGGCTTACGGACAAATATTCAGTGGAACGTCTTGAATCTGCCTGTACCAAAGCACTGTCCTATACCGAAGAACCTAGCTTAAAGGGCATTCAAGCGATCTTAAAATCCGGTCAAGACAAATTATTGAAAGAAACCGCACCCCATTCCTCCTCTGAATTTGGACTCACACGAGGAGCCGATTACTACAGCAGGAGGAATGGAAAATGCTAAACGAATCTACCGTAACTAAACTTCACGAAATGAAGCTTAGTGTCATGGCCACAGCATTCCGGGAACAACTCAAAAACACAAACTTGTCTGACATGGCTTTTGAGGAACGATTCGGTCTGCTGATCGATGCCGAATGGACAGCGCGTAAAAACAATCGGCTGGCGCGCTTGATCAAAAATGCGGGTTTTGCCTTCAATGACGCATGTATTGAGAATATTGAGTATCATGATGATCGCAAACTAGACAAAGCTCAAATCATCCGCTTGGCCAGTTGCAATTACCTCCAAGAAGCCCATAACATCATAATCCTTGGTGCTACAGGCAGTGGGAAAACCTACCTCTCAAATGCCTTTGGTATGGCCGCCTGCCGGAACTTTTACACGGTTAAATATGTAAGGCTTCCGGATCTGCTTGGTGAATTGGCCATTGCGCGCGGTGAGGGAACCTATCGTAAGGTTATGAAAGCTTACAAACAAGTAAAGCTCCTTATTTTGGATGAATGGCTTCTGTTTCCACTTAAGGAAAGCGAAGCACGCGATCTCCTTGAGATCGTAGAGTCCCGTTACAAAAAAGCCTCCACCATATTTTGTTCCCAGTTTGAGATCGGCGGATGGTACCATAAAATCGGAGAACCAACGCTGGCCGATGCCATCTCAGATCGCATTGTGCATGATTCTTACACCATTTTTATCGATGGTAAAAACTCTATGCGAGAGCGCAAAGGTATTGTCGGTAGATAAATTAAGACAGCCTTTCGGCTCTTGAGGGCTCTGCCCTTAAACTCCCGAGGTTTATCGCTTGGTTTCCAAGGAGAGTGATTATTGTTGCTTCTAAACAAAAAGAGCGACGCCCACCGGCATCACTCTCCCCGCAAACCTCATAAGCCGCTCGGGTCACTCCTCAGTGTTGCCCTATCCTGCTTATGAGTAAAAGCAGTTTGAGTATACCATGCGGTTCTTTGAATAACAATGTACAACCTGTGCGGTAAGAGTGTTCAACCTAGACGGTCTAAATGTTCAACTTCAGCGGTTTAGGTGTTTTTTCTCAGCGGTATATCCAGAAAAGGCCGCTGTATGTATTGTATAGCTGTATCTCTTTACTTGGTAAATCAATTAAGTATTTCATTTGACTTACCGGGGCAAATGTGGTTGCTAGTCTCTGCTCGGCTTCCGCCTCTGCGCCAGGAATCAATTTCAAATAGACTTCCGGGTTCGGTATGTTCGGGCAGCCTTAAAAGAACTGAATCGTGAAGAACTGGAGCTGATTAAGAATTTGTACTATAGGACTTTAACTGTTCGGGAGATCGCCCGACTGGAAAATATCTCGCATGTTACTGTAGTTAAGCGGCATAAAAAAATTTTGGACAAGCTAAGAAAATTTTGTTCATGCCGGAAGCAAGGCGCTCATTGTTCCAGGCGGATGAAGTATTGTGGTATAATATAGCAACAAACGGAAGCAAATGAGTTGCTTTTTTCTGGACTATTTAATATAAATATCGAAAGGATTTTTAGAGGACCATTTTCCTCCTCAGGCAACGGTATGTATGAAAAAACTAATAAAGCTTTTTATAACCATAATCCTTATTTTAGCAGTATTAATCTTAGGTAGATTATCCCTGCCCGGCTTGGGCAACTTTCTGGCAGCACAAGATGAACCACAGCCGAGCGACATCATTGTTGTTTTAATGGGCAGCGGCCCGGATCGCATGCTAGGGGCGGTAGACCTGTATAAGGCCGGCTATGCGGATGAAATAGTAATGGTTAGAAATATGGTCAGGGGCTATGATCTGGCGGTGAGCCATGGGTTAAAGATCCCGCATGATACTGATATTGCCAGGGAAGTGGCAGTGCAGTCAGGTGTACCGGCAGAAAAGGTCACTATCCTGCCCGGTCATGCACTTAGCACCCAGGATGAAGCGGTTCAGGTACGGGAATATCTCAAGGGGCAAAAGGATATAGATTCCCTGATCATAGTGACTTCCAAATATCATTCCGGGCGGGCGAAGAAGATTTTAGTTAAGGCCATGGACTCTCTGGATCGGGAAGTTCGGGTTATATCCTGTCCCACTCGCTATGATGATTTTAATGCCGAGCGTTGGTGGCAGAATCGGGAGGATCTGAAGCGGGGAGTGCAGGAGTATCTGAAACTGCTTAATTTTTATTTGCGGGAGCAATTTGCGTTATAGCTATGTAAGGTCGGTGAAGAGAATGAATGATATGATAGAAATCAAAGGCTTACACCAGAATAACTTAAAAAATATATCACTTTCCATACCCAAGAATAAAATAGTTGTATTTACCGGTGTTTCCGGTTCTGGTAAATCAAGTATTGTATTTGATACCATAGCAGCGGAAAGCCAGAGACAAATGAATGAGA
>JBMNTM010000103.1:0-5956 GCA_050945735.1 Desulfosporosinus sp. | reverse complement strand
CCCCTTAACATATAATTACATATCTGTAGCATAAAGTAAATTGGTCTATGATGATTACGTCTTTACTCTTTTACTCAATCTTTATGCAACGCTAGTGATCCCAGGCCAATTTCTTTATCTGTTAAATAACAAGCAGGATCGGACTCCCAGAAATCTCCTGTGATTGCCTCAGCACGTGTCCGGAAATTACCATTACACATGTCCACGTATTGACAAGCAGCACATCGTCCCTTCAACAGTGCCTTACGATCTTTTAACCCTGCCAGAATGGGATGGGATACATCTGTCCAAATCTCTTTAATTTTACGTTCACGGACATTGCCAAACGTGATATGCTGCGTAAATTGGTCTGGATGTACATAGCCAAACGGGTCAACTTCGCCAAAAGCTATACCTGATCGGTTACCTCCATTGAGCCCAATTAGGGCTTTAATTTTTTCAGCTCTAGCCGGGTCTTCTTTTAAAGCTTGGAGGTACATGTACACGCCATCGCAATGATTATCCACGGTAAGGATTTCCTTTTTTAAGCCCCGCGCCTCAAAATCCCGGGCGCGGCGAATAATCGTATCCATTGCCTGACGGGATTCTTCCGGCGTCACATCTTGGGCGATCATTTGGTTACCTCGACCCGAATAGACGAGGTGATAAAAACAAACACGATCAATATTCTCTTCTTCAATGAAATCGAAGATCTTGTCCAGTTCTTCGAAATTATGACGATTAATTGTAAAACGTAGTCCTACACGTTGATCTACAGCGACACAGTTTTGAATTCCCTGCATTGCCGCTTTGAAGGCTCCCTTTTTACCACGGAACTTGTCATTGACTTCTTCAAGCCCATCAAGGGAGATCCCGACATAGGACACGCCAATATCTTTAATACGCCGTGCCACCTTAGGTGTAATCAGCGTACCATTTGTTGACAATGTTACGCGAAGCCCTTTTGAGACAGCATACTCGGCAAGTTCAAAAAAATCAGGCCGGATTAACGGCTCCCCCCCGGAAAAAAGCAGTACGGGGGATTTAAATTCCGCCAAGTCATCAATAAATTGTTTTGCTTCCTCAGTAGTCATTTCCCCTTGATATTTTTGAGCATCTGATTCCATATAACAGTGGGCACATTTTAAATTACAGGTCTTAGTCGAATTCCAAACTATCACCGGCCCAGAAAGGGTGGTCGTTCCATTTCGAGCGCCGTGCGAATCTATATTATAACGCAGAGAGTCGCCAAAATATTCGGTATCAAATAAAAGCTTTGTGACGCTAATCATGGCTTATTTCCCCTCCAGTATTGCTTCTATTAATCCACTAATTGTGTAGCGTGCTGCTTCTTTATAAATCGTTAAACCAAGCGCTTGTGCTGTCGCACTTGTAATAGGGCCGATAGAATAAAGTAAGACATTTTCCAGCAAGGAAATATCGTTATCTAAAAGCGTTACAAAATTCTTTACAGTGGAAGAACTTGTAAATGTAACCGCATGGATCTCTTTTTTGGAAAGCATACTCAACAATGCAGCGCGGTTAGCACCACCGATTACCGTCTTATAAACCGGCACATCCCAGACTTCCAAGCCATAAGCCTTAAGAGACCGGGGCAAAATATCCCTTGCCTCTTCAGCTCTGGCCAACAAGACCTTTTGGCCGACTTTAACTCGATTTGTCAAACCTTCCACAATTTTTTCCGCGCGGTATTCGTTCGGCACATAAGCAATACGTAGTCCTCTTTTCTCCAGTGCCGCTTGTGTGGCAGGACCAATGGCCACGATTTCCATACCGGTCAAGTCGCGGATATCCCGCTCTAGTTTTTTTAGTTCAGCGAAAAATACTTCCACTCCATTTACGCTAGTGAAAATAAGCCAATGAAAACTTTGCAGATTATTGATAGCGTTAATTAAATAAGATTTTTTTGATGGCGGGGCAATTTCAATGGTGGGGAATTCCAAGGCTTCCCCGCCCAACGCCTCAATCGCTTGAGATAACTCACTTGCCTGATGGCGGGCGCGGGTCACCACGATCCGCCGGCCAAAAAGGGGTTTCTTTTCAAACCATTGCAGTTTTTCCCGCATCGAGACAACTTCACCCACTATTATGACAGCTGGATTGGTAAATCCCTTTTCCTGAACTTCTATAGAAATAGTATCAAGTTGCCCTACGAGCGTATGTTGTTCCGGCCTGGTTCCCCATTGAATAATTGCCACTGGGGTTGTAGGCTGCTTACCGTTTTCCAGCAGCTTTTGAACAATTAAGGGAAGGTTTTGCATTCCCATAAGAAAAACCAATGTACCATGTGATTGCGCCAGGTGATTCCAATAAATGGTTGATTCATTTTTGGTTGGATCTTCATGTCCTGTAATAACTGCAAACGAAGATGTTAAATCCCGATGCGTCACTGGAATGCCGGCGTATGCCGGGACAGCAATTGCGGAAGTAACCCCCGGTATAACCTCAAAAGAAATGCTTGCCTCAAACAAGGCTTCTGCTTCCTCTCCTCCCCGGCCAAAGACAAAGGGATCGCCCCCTTTTAAGCGGGTCACGACTTTACCTTCCATTGCTTTAGCCACAAGCAGTTGGTTAATTTCTTCCTGTCCCAGGGTGTGGTGATCCGGCGATTTTCCCACATAAATCAATTCACATTCCGGTCGGGTTAATGCTAAGAGACGTTGTGAAACCAAGCGATCATAGACTAATACATCTGCTTTAGCAATACATTCGGACCCTTTAACGGTTATTAACTTTGGGTCTCCTGGCCCAGCACCTACTAAATATACATATCCCTTAGTCATCCTGACCACTCCTATTCAATCAATCTGGCCTGCCCTCCCACATCAAATTAACTAAAAGCCCATGTTTGAACCACGAACACACGGGGAGTGTTGTAAATGCGAAGTACCCTAAGTTTTTATTTCTGCTAATATGTCGTTAGCTCCGAGCTCAAGCAAACGATTAGCAGCCTCGATGCCCACTACTTCCGGATCACTGGCTATGGCCTCTGCCCTAATCAAGCGAACCCCATCTAAGCTTGCCACCATCCCTTGGAGCTTTATCTGTCCCTTGTCCACTTGGGCTAAGGCTCCAATTGGGACTTGGCATCCACCTTCTAGCTTAAGCATCAAAGCACGTTCCGCACGCACCGCTTGTTCAGTTTCCAGATGATTAAGTGGAGATAACAGCTCCTGCATATCCCCTCGTTGCTCACCTATTTCAATAGCTATTGACCCCTGTCCAACTGCCGGAAGCATTATCTTTTCTGACAGGATTTGAGTGATTCGTTCCTCCCAACCAAGGCGCTTTACACCGGCAGCGGCAAGCACAATTGCATCCATCTTGGACTCAGTTAACTTCTTCCAGCGCGTTTGAAGATTGCCACGTAAATCTACAAAGGAAAAATCCGGACGATAGTTTTTAAGTTGTGATTTTCGACGCAGGCTACTTGTCCCTATGATAGCCCCGGCAGGCATATTTTCCAGACGGAGGCCCTTCTTACTGAGAAAAACGTCCCTTGGCTCCTCCCTTTTACAAAAGGCACTAATCACCAAACCGGTGGGTAACAAGGTTGGCAAATCCTTGAGACTATGGACTGCCATATCAATTTCCTTTGATAAAAGTCCCAGTTCCAATTCTTTGGTAAATAATCCCTTGTCGCCTATTTTAGAAAGGGGAACATCCAATATATGATCTCCTTTGGTTTTCATCGGGATCAACTCAAATTGGAGATGAGGATAAAGATTAGTTAACTGGCTTCTTACCCACTCAGCTTGCCAGATTGCTAATTGGCTATCCCGTGTACCAATACGAATCTTCTTCATTCTGCCCTCCTAAGACTTACTTACCCCAGATTCCGATTCACCATCGAACTTGACCATTTAGTCTCTTCCAAAACATCTAAATCAAATAGGTTTTGCAAAATCTCCGTGTAAAGATGGCCTTGACTTGTATTGGCATACTCCTTAAGATTCGTAATTGGTATATATAAAAGTTTATTGACAATAGAGTTTGCCATGGAACGAATTATTTTTTCCTGTTTGGGAGTCAACCCTTTCAAATGCCTGAGAGCTTGCTCAACTTGAGCGTCTTTAATTGCTTTTCCTTTTTGCTGTAAGGCTATAATTGTTGGCACTACAAACAAGGAATTATGCCATTTAAGGAAAGAAAGCATTTCTTCTTCAATAATTCTTTCTGCATTGATTGCTGCTTTTTCTCTTTCTTGATAATGGCGGTCAACTACCCCATGCAAATCGTCAATGTCAAATAGCGTTATGAAAGGTATTTTACCAATATCTGGGTGAATATCGCGTGGAACCGCAATATCAATCAGAAGCATAGGGCGTTCCTGCCGGCTTTTCATTATCTCGTGCATGCGTTCCGGTACTAACATAAAATGTGGCGAAGCCGTTGCAGAAATAACGATATCCACTTTCTTAAGATACTGATCAAGATCATCAAAGCGTACCGCTTGACCAGAACATTCCTTTGCCAAGTTTACGGCTTTTTCATAGGAACGGTTGGATACCAATACAGTGTTTGCCCCTGCGGCAAGTAAGTGTTTAATAGTGAGAGTGCTCATTTCTCCCGCACCCAGGATTAAAATACTTTTGCCTTGCAGTTCGTTATAGTGTTGTTTGGCAAGTTCTACAGCTGTATAACTGATAGAAATTGGATGCTGATCAATTAAAGTTTCTGTGCGGACACGTTTCCCAACGGCCAAAGCATTCTGGAAAAGCACGTTTATCGCTTTGTTCGTGACTCCTGCCTCAATCGCTTGTTGATAAGCATCACTAACTTGTCCAAGAATTTCAGTTTCACCCCGAACCATGGAATCCAACCCGGACACAACACGGTACAAGTGGCGTATTGCATCATATAAGGTGTGCCCATAAAGGTATTGTTCAAGGATATTTTCCTCAATTCCATGGTAGCCGGCTAAAAATTTTTTAATGGAATTAGACCCCACTTCTACATCCGTCGTTGCCGCATAGACTTCAGTTCTATTACAAGTACATAGAATAACAACTCCTTGGAGTGCAGGAAAACTCTTGAGCCTTCTTAGTACTTCCTGTATTTTCGAGGGTTGAAAGCACATTTTTTCGCGAATTTCAACCGGTGCCGTTTTATGATTTAATCCAATAGCAACTGGAAACACTTTTTCATCACACCTTCCGCTTCGGTTAATTGCTGATTTCGGATAAGTTCCCTCACTTCGCCATCCGTAGCACGCTGCCAAAAAATACTTCTTTTTTCGGGAGGTAAACTGCGCTTGACAACACTCCGCCATTTTTTAAGCAGAGTAAGATACTCTGCCATCTCCCGTCCATACAGAGATTGCAGCTCTGCACGGATTTGCCGTGCTACAATAGGGCTGCTTCCTCCGGTTGATACAGCAATTTTTAATTCTCCTTGTTCCATAATCGAGGGAACTATAAAGCTGCATTTTTCTGGGTCATCTACAACATTCACCGGCCGAACATGAGTGTTAGCATCATTGGAAACTTGAGCATTTACTTCATCTTTTTCAGTGCATGAAAAAACAAGCACAGCCTGTTGAATATCCTCTGATGAGTATTCCTTTTCGGACCAAATACAAGTCTTGTTGTTTATTAATTCTTTCAGTTCAGGAATGAGCCGGGGGGAGACTAAATGAACTAAAGCTCCATGTTTTAGAAGGATTTGAACTTTGCGTAAAGCCACGCTTCCTCCTCCAACGACCAAAACCTGCTTTGCCCTTAAGTCCATAAATATTGGATAATACTGCGACATTCTCTTAAATTCTCCTTCTCCAGCTTTTCTCCTCAGATAAATTCGTCCTGTTTAGACATTTCCCCTGCCAGAATTTAATAATTCGAATTATCACTAACTTGCAGAAAAAATCTAGTTATAGCTAACTTGCACAAAACGAAGGATTCTTTAAACTTTAACAACTTATCTTTTTGTCCCAAACCTAACTTGCCCATACAACAAC
>JBMNTM010000102.1:0-6046 GCA_050945735.1 Desulfosporosinus sp. | reverse complement strand
CTGCAGCTTTTAGCCAGTTTTTTCGATATAGCTCTTTGATTCTAAACTTGACAAATTGTTTATTATTTTATGCAACGACAGTGATCCTACAAGTACAATTCTCCATGAAATCAAAAAAAACAAGTCAGAAAAAACCAAGAGCAAAATTATGCCTCTGAAACCCATTATTTGCTGGGTTCAGAGGCCTTTTAACGTCTATTCCCACTCAATTGTGCCAGGGGGTTTCGAAGTAATATCATAAACAACCCTGTTAACCCCTTGTACCTCATTTACAATCCGCGAAGATATGCTATCCAGAAGATCATAGGGAAGCCTTGCCCAATCTGCAGTCATGGCATCTTCACTGGTAACCGCCCTTAGGATAATGGGATACTCATAGGTACGGCTATCTCCCATTACACCAACGCTTTTGATTGAAGGCAGTATTGCAAAATATTGCCATACTTCACGTTCCAAGCCAGCCTGATGAATTTCTTCCAACAAAATGGCATCTGCTTCCCGTAAAATATCTAATTTCTCACGGGTCACTTCCCCGAGAATGCGGATTGCAAGACCTGGTCCAGGGAAAGGTTGACGCCAAACAATCTCTTCACTCATGCCCAGTTCAATTCCAAGTTTACGTACTTCATCTTTAAAGAGCATACGTAACGGTTCGATAAGTTCAAATTGAATGTCCTTTGGCAAGCCGCCAACATTATGATGACTTTTAATCGTAGCTGCAGTGTCTGTCCCACTCTCCACAATATCCGAATAAAGAGTTCCTTGAACCAAGAAATCGATCTGCCCAAGTTTTGTGGCTTCGGCTTCAAAAACACGGATAAATTCATTGCCAATCAATTTACGTTTTAATTCGGGCTCGGTAACACCTTGTAACTTCTGCAAAAAACGTTCCTGGGCATCCACAAACACCAGATTTACCCGGAACTGTTCCGTGAAAACTTTTCTAACTTGCTCTGCTTCATTTTTACGCATAAATCCATGATCAACAAAGACACAAGTTAATTGATTCCCCACTGCCCTGTGCAATAAAGCTGCAGCTACCGCAGAATCTACCCCACCGCTCAAAGCACAAAGGACATGTTTTTTTCCGACCCTGGCTCGAATTTCAGCCACTTGTGACTTAATAAAGGATTCCATTGTCCACTCACCAGAACATTTACAAATATCAAAGAGGAACTTTTCCAACATCGTCTGCCCATCCGGGGTATGTTTTACTTCCGGATGAAACTGAACACCATAAAGAGCTCTTTTTTCGTCCATCATGGCGGCAATTGGCGTATTCTCGGTATGAGCGGCAACCACAAAGCCTTCCGGTAATTTACATACAGAATCACCATGACTCATCCAACACGGACGTTCTCCTTCCGAATCTCTCCAGAGTTCAGAAGCAACATCAACTTTTAGAGTTGCCTTACCATACTCGCTGGCCTCTGTTTTTTGTACGCTTCCGCCTAGTTGTACGGCCATCATTTGCATGCCATAACAAATGCCCAGGATCGGAATTCCTAAGTTATAAATTTCCGGATCTACGACCGGCGCATTCGGTTGATTAATACTTGCCGGTCCACCCGAAAAGATAATACCTTTTGGATTACGAGCCAGAATTTCCTCAATCGATATTTTATAAGAGACCATTTCAGAATACACACGGGCTTCCCTGATACGGCGTGCAATAAGTTGATTATACTGACCGCCAAAATCCATAACCAATACGACTTCATTTTTCACTTTTTCATCATCCATTCTTAATAATAATCTGTATATAATTCTCCATTTAGAATATGTAAGCAACGCCAAACGCCAAACCCCAAACTTGTCTTCCCCCACAGCCAAGCCGAAGGAATTTTCTGATACTGAGAGAGCACAGATAGACAGAATGTTTTAATGAGCGCAGATGATAAAGCGTAAAAAACCTTACAGGGCTTGTCCATGGATGGACTCTTAAATCTCATAGACTTCCCGTTTTAACACACCGATATAGGACAAATTTCGATACTCTTCATTGAAGTCAAGGCCATACCCGACGACAAATTCATCTTCAATCAAAAATCCGTTATAATCCGGTGTAACATCCGTTTTCCTTCGAGTGACTTTATCGAGCAGCGTGACTACCTTTACGCTTAAGGGATTCCTTGATTTTAAGTTTTCTATCAAATACTTTAATGTCAATCCTGTATCCACAATATCCTCTATTATTAAAATATGGTAATTCTCGACACTTCTATCTAAGTCCTTAAGGATGCGCACTACGCCAGAAGACTGAGTTGAAGCTCCATAGCTTGATAGGGCCATAAAATCATACGCCAAAGGCATCTTTATCTCTCTGATAAGATCTGCCATAAAGGGAACAGCACCTTTTAAGATCCCAAGGACTAATAACTTCTTTCCTTTATAATCTCGGGTAATCTCTGCCCCCAGTTCAGCCACACGCTTTCCTAATTCTTCTTTTGAAATAAGCACTCGTCCAATATGTTCTTCCATGAAAGAACATCTCCCTTAAACAAAAATTTATTCTAAATAATATCAAAGGCTCCTCCAATATGCAAATACTATTAGGCAGGATATGACCCTGAGAGGGAAATATTCCTGCCCTTTTAAACCTTAGAACATCGGCTCTAGATATCCGGTATTTGTATATTTATCTTCTTTCCAATATCTTTAAACTCCAGTGTCATTGTCATAGGATCGGACTTTACCTTATTTTTGGCTTCAATTGTTGCTTTTATAAGCATTTTATCTGACTTACGAATATAAAGTGTATACTGGAAATCGGTCCAAAATACCTCCATCATTTGATTCTGTACACTAGGTGATAACTGACATACCCATACTTTTTCTCCGTTTACTTTTCCTTGATCGCTAAGCATCACCTCTCCAAGCTCTTTCATTTGAAGCGAAGATAATGGATTGAGTTCCGCCAGAAAGACTTCCTGAGCTGCTTGGGTGTTAGCAAATCTGATCCACTTCTTACTAAAAGGATCTTTACTGTAGGTTGAATCACCAATTTTAATCATCTCTACTTCGCTTCCAGCAAGCTGTCCCAAGATTCGAGTGTTCCCACCATCTTTTTCCCCTAGAACCTGAGTAAGTACCCGATCTTTTCCCTCGACCCATTGATGCTGGGTCATACTGTAGCGAAAAGAGGTCGCTGCGTTTAAGTTTTCTAAGCCTTGTGTGACTAAATCAGCAGGGTCGGGATGCCATAGAAAACGCCCGAGAAGTCCCCCCACCAATAAGATACTGATTCCGATAATTAAACCTATTCCTCTTTTCTTCATTTCATCCCCCCTGGCGGAGTTCTTACCCTTACAATATGTTAGATTAGCTTGCCTTATTCCTCCTGATAAGAAAGACTATTTTATTTAATTTACTTCACTGTTCTTTTAAAAATTTGAAGGAGACCACAAAATCTTCGGAGCCTTGACAAACATAATAAGCTGCTGGTAAAATTCAAATTGATTAAACCGATGAGTAAGAGGAGTAAACTTGAAACTGAACTTACAGAAAGTTGCAGGAGTTGAGATTGCAGCAGTAACAGGCAAGTTGAATGGACTGACGAGGGTGGTTGCAAAATGGAAACAGAGTAGTAACCAACGGGAAATCCACCCGTTATCAAGGGATCATGCATGTTAGTGTATGGAATGAGTGGGTCACTGACCAATTTGGGTGGTATCGCATGAGTTAATACTCATGTCCCTTAAGATGGGACATGAGTATTTTTATTCATAAGCTTTAATGATAAATGTTTCTTGAAAACCAAATAATGAAAGAGGTAATAATGATGGCAAAAATACCGTACAAAACCTATCTAACTGAAAAAGAAATGCCAAAACAATGGTATAACATTCGCGCGGATATGAAAGAACAACATGATCCGTTTTTAAACCCAGGAACACTCAAGCCACTGATGACTGAAGAATTATACCCTATATTTTGCGAAGAACTATGTAAGCAAGAAATGGATACGAAAACCAGATTTTTCGATATCCCAGAGGAAATCTTGAATTATTATAAAATGTTTCGGCCATCTCCTTTGATTCGCGCTTACAATCTTGAGAAAATATTAGATACACCTGCAAAAATTTACTTTAAATTTGAGGGCAATAATACGTCGGGTAGTCATAAACTAAATGCGGCAGCAGCGATGGCCTATTATGCTAAAGAACAGGGCCTGAAGTCTCTGACAACGGAAACAGGAGCTGGACAATGGGGTACTGCCCTTGCCATGGCCTGTGCTTACTTTGGCCTTGACCTAACAGTTTATATGGTTAAGGTATCTTTTCAGCAAAAACCCTTCCGGAAAGCGGTCATCGAAACTTATGGCGGTAAAATTATCCCAAGTCCTTCTGATACAACAGACGTTGGCCGCGCCATTCTTGCAGAGGACCCTGACACCGGTGGAAGTTTAGGATGCGCAATCTCAGAGGCTATTGAGCTTTCGTTAAAAGATGATAGCTGCCGTTATGCTCTTGGTTCTGTACTGAATCAAGTATTGCTGCATCAGTCTATTATCGGTCTGGAAAGCAAAATTGCCATGGAAAAAATCGGAGAATACCCAGATATCGTAATCGGTTGCGCCGGTGGCGGATCTAACCTAGGCGGACTGATGTCAGCATTTATGCAAGACAAACTGACAGGCAAAGCTAATTCACGTTTTATCGCAGTAGAACCGGCTTCATGTCCGTCACTCACTCGTGGTAAGTACGCCTATGATTTTTGTGATACAGGAAAAATAACACCGCTGGCTAAAATGTACACCCTCGGCAGTGATTTTATTCCTTCGTCAAATCATGCCGGCGGTCTCCGATATCACGGCATGTCACCTATCCTTGCTAAGCTTTATCATGATGGTTACATGGAAGCAATTTCTGCAGAGCAAACCAAAGTTTTCGATGCAGCAACCTTGTTTTCCAAGATAGAGCAGATCCTTCCTGCACCGGAATCCGCTCATGCCATTTATGGCGCAATTCAAGAAGCACTTAAGTGTAAGGAAACGGGAGAAGCAAAGACTATTCTGTTTGGTCTTACCGGCACAGGTTACTTTGACATGCACGCCTATATGCAGTATAATGACGGGACAATGACAGATTATATCCCTTCAGATGCAGATTTGCAAAAAGGATTCGATGGACTGCCTAAAGTTAAATAGTGACAATAATAATTTGAAACGCCCTTAAATAACATGCTATGCCGCTTATTTAAGGGCGTTTTTATTTGTAAGTCATGATACGAAATGGAATAACAGTAATCTCCACTTGGTATATATTGCCTTACTATCCAATAAGGGATACCTTTCGATAAGGCATCCCTTTAATTGATATTATTTCTTTCCTACATATCCTCATATCCTTATTATCATATCCCGATCTCTTATTCTTCTACCAACTGCCCACAACTGCCGCAAAACTTCGCAAGTTCATTTAATACACTACCACAATGCTTACATCGTCTCATAGGTGCAGCTTCTTCACTTACAATATCTTCGTTTAATGAGATTTTATTTTCGTAACCACAGTTTGGGCAATATTTTACATTTCTCTGTACTGGTCTGCCACAACCCCCACACTGTTTTTCTCCATTCAATTCCAGAATCCTAACATCAAAGATTCGATTTCTTGCTCTTTTGTTTTAATAAAATTGATGTGAGCCTTCATTCTCCGTTGTAAAAAACAGCACTTCATCCCCTTTGTTTTGCGCTCCGACATACGTTAATTTTCCAAGTTCAATATATTTTGTTTCAATTTCTTTTTTCAGCTGAGATATTTGCATTTTAAAACGATTCGCATCGACCATGGCCTTAGCCATACTTCCAGCATCATTTACACCTTTTTTCATTTTGTTAAAAAATGAAGCCACGTCACTCACTCCTTTTCACAAACTCCCTTTAATTACCCCAGTTATTTATTTTTATTTTCATATTATTAACTCAACTTTCGCACCGTAAAAGCTAGCTCAAATGCACTCTAGAGTTGAGTTTAGACAAAAATAAATTTGATCATTGACAGAAAAACACCTTTCAAAATTGGTAAAATGGAAGTGACTAAAC
>JBMNTM010000101.1:0-6052 GCA_050945735.1 Desulfosporosinus sp. | reverse complement strand
AAAGTTAGTTTATCTTTTATTTGCTTTAAATATCTAACTATTACTTCGATATTCACAGTGGTTTATCCTGCTGTTTTACAATATTTTTGGGGTTTTTGCAGTGGAATCAATAATATATCTAATAAACCTATAATAACAACATTCTCTTAGCTTCTTTCCTTAGTTCGCCGCGGAAATCCGGGTGAGCAATGGCAATTAATTCCTCAGCCCGTTGTTTAGCAGATTTTCCATACAACTGTGCAACACCGTATTCTGTAACAATATAGTTAACATCATTCTTATGAGTAGTTACATGAGAACCTGGAGCCAAAACTGGGACAATACGTGAGAGTTGTCCATTTTTTGCAGTTGAAGGAAAACAAAGAATTGATTTCCCGCCTTTAGAACGATTTCCTGCGCGTACAAAATCAAGTTGTCCGCCAGTTCCACTATATGGTCTATGCCCTATGCTTTCAGAACAACACTGGCCTAAAAAATCAATTTGTATTGAACCATTAATTGTGATTAAATTATCATTTAATCCAGCAAGATAGGGATCATTCGTATAGTCAACAGGATGCATTTCTATCTCTGGATTACGGTGCATCCATTTATATAATTTCTCTGAACCAAGAGCAAAAGTTGCAACCGCTCTGCCCGGCAGGTAATTTTTTTTCTTATTTGTGACGGCTCCACATTCATAAAGTCCTAATATTGCATCCCCAACCATTTCCGTATGAACACCTAAATCATGTTTATTAGTAAGTTGCATGGCAACAGCATCTGCAATAGCCCCAAATCCGATTTGAACCGTTGAACCATCTTCAATCATATCCGCAATGTATTGTCCAATAACTTTCTCAGCTGGGCCAATTTCGGGAAGTCCGACTGAATAGACAGGTCTGTCGTCTTCCACAACTGCTGAAAGCTGAGATATATGAACTAAATTATTTCCATAAGCGAAAGGAACGTTGGGGTTAACTTCTAAAATGATATTACGGGCTTTTTCCATTGCTCCCATAGTATAATCTGGTCCCAAACTGACAGAGAAATAACCATGTTCATCCATAGTTGAAGCCAATGCAAAAACAACATCTGCCCGAAGATAACCTTGTCTGAACATATTTGGCATTTGACTAAAATAACTTGGGATAAAATCAATCCATCCTTCCTGGGCACCTTTCCGTGACTGGGCACCAACGAAATATGATAAATGACGCACATGATCGATTTTTTCAAGATCAAGATAACTGTACTCTCTATGTGCAAAAATCTGACATACTTTTACATCATGATATTCCTTATAATGTTCCGATAAAGCTTCTAAAAGTGTCGGCGTTTCGCCAATCGATACCGCTATATAATCCCCATCCTGAATCAATTTAATTGCTTCGTCTGCTGGACGAACTTTTTCTTTGTAAAGTTCAAGTACCTTTTTCATTTTTCTTTCCACCTCACAAAAATTTAAAAAACAAAACTTTTACAAAAATCTATTGATTTAGAATAATTAAGGAGGCTCACCCCCATTACCCGAATTGTAGCAGTATAGGGAATCTATTTTATTCTGTATCCTCCTTAAAAAATACTTAACCCAGGTTTCAAACTCCCTTCACGTGGATATGAAGTGGGTAAGATATCACGTCATATACTCTTTATAATGCTTTTAACATTGAACGAAAAAAGAACATTATAAATTTTTTACAAGAAAGCACCAACCCCTATAAACTGAAATCCACCTTTATAAAAAACTCGATTTATTATGGTGACTGGAGTATATGTCTTGTTATGACAAAACTCCATCACCATCTATTCATTCAGCTAAAATCAATGTGTACACTTCGATCACATGTTCATAAAACGTTAGATTTTAAATTAATACATAAACTTAATACGGACGGAATTCACGACCGATATATTCTCTGCAAAGGATAAACTTTTGTACGTTTGCAGTACCGTCTCCAATTTCTAGACCAATTATGTCTCTTAAACGTTGTTCGATCGGGTACTCTTTAGTGTAACCATAATGACCGTGGATCAGTAAGCATTCATGAAGTGCACGAGCAGCTGTCTCGGGTCCCAACCATTTGGTTATTGCCGCTTCCTTCGTATGGGGTAGACCCACATCCCTGCGCCACAGTGCTTGGTAGCAATACCAACGGATCAAATCCATCTTCGCCATATACTCAGCTAATGTGAAAGCGATGGCTTGATTCTTTGCTAAAGGCTTGCCAAATGTTTCTCTTGTTTTCGTATATTCAATAGTTTCTTCCAAAGAAATCTGAGCTGCTCCAACACACATAAGGGCAATAATCACGCGGCTGTAATCAAATGCCTGCATTACCTGGATAAAACCGCCGCCTTCATTTCCTATGAGATTTTCAGCGGGTACCGGGTGATTATCCAGGAAAATGGAACCGCGTACAATTGCTTTTTCGCCCATGTCTTCATAGGCAGTCCTTTCGATACTATCATCCAGCGGCACTAAGAAAGCACTAATTCCTCTTGCTCCGGCAGAAGGATCGGTTTTGGCAAAAACTACGGCTGCGTCTCCTGCCATTACCATACTGATCGAAGATTTTTCACCGGTCAGGTAATAAGTATCCCCTCTCTTTTCTGCTTTACATTTAATTGCAGAAGCATCAGAGCCACATTGAGGCTCAGTAAGAGCGAGACAGACTACCTGACCTTTTACCATATTGGGCAACCAAACTTTTTTTACAGCATCGGTAGCGAATCTTTCTATGATATCTCCAAGTAGGCAACTAAGTAAAATGGCATAGCCACAACTAAAATCTCCCCGGGCTATTTGTTCTGCAACCAAGCCGGCCATTAAACAATCTGCTTCTTGTCCGCCGTACTTTTCTGAAATACGCAGTCCAGTCAGACCTAAATTGGCCATCTTGTCAAATTGTTCCTTCGGGAATTCCTCATGTTTGTCCCAATACGAATACTTAGGTAAGAGTTCCTTCTCAGCAAAACTTTTGACAAATTTTACCATCGATTCCTGATCTTCATTTAATCGAAAATCCAATTCTACTTCCTCCTTATCTACATTAAAATATTCTTAACGTCTATGGTTAAGTAAAAGCATATTTAGTTCCCAATGCATTTAAAATTTGTTCTGTTACATACTCAACTTCTCTGAAGTTGAGCTAAATAACATATGCTTCCCCCCTCGCGTTTAAACTCAGATAACTAATAAAGCTGGGTTGAGGGCAAATAACACCCCCGTTAGCTATCATTGCAATTATGATACCAAATTTACTCCAGCATCTCATTAAATGAATATGATCACAGAATTTTCAGTATTTTCTTGATAAAAAGCAAATTGAGTATTTTGTCAAAATGCCATCTCGCATATGGTTAATGTTATTACAGTTGAACCAATTGAATATTTTTATAATTACTGGAAATATGCAATAAAAAACATGCAATAATGCAAGTTCCCTTGCATTATTGCATGTGAGGTGGGCAATGTGGAGGGCTGCCCATATTGGCAACCCTCTATTTAACATTAAGAATTGCGTAAACTAAACTGCTTTCGCATTTGAGGTTGGTTTTGGTTTAATAAGCGGCGCACCAGTTGGAAGAACAGATCTGCCAAAGGCAGTGTTCAGAACAACTGCAGCGCCGGTATAAATAGCAGCCCAGCCAGCGGCGAACATAAACCAACCGGCAATCGGTGACAAAGTTTTGGGCCAGACGCCCATATCGGTAAAGGTGACTATCCAAAGGGCTGGTAATACAAGTACAACGACCATCAACATACTTTTTGCTGATTTAAAATAAGAGGGGGTCCAAAGGGTCAACGATGCTGTAAGTGCCAGCCAAGCCCATCCATCGATACGTGCATCCATACTCCAGCCATTTACAGAAGCGAAATATTTAAATATAAGCTCCAGGCCTGTTGTCAGCATAAAAAATGCTGAGAAAAAAGTAAACACGTTACCGCCCGTGGTATTACCTTTCATTAATTCAATCACGGCAACGATAACCTGAACAACAAAACCACCTAACATCCACATGCCCATTAGTGCAAGGCATTGGCCACTTACTCTTCCGGTAAGCAGAGCGAAAAAGACAAAACATGCCATGGCTAGTGCTGTTAACCCTGCGGGACCAGGGTTGGCCCAACTATTACTTTGTGACATATTACTTCCTCCCTTTATAATTTTTTAGTCGATTCCAATGCAAATATTTCTAATCGAATATAATCTCTTCTCAATAATGAAGAAAAACTAGGATTCTGCATAGATTCTGCACTGGAATCATGATTTAAATGAGAAAGCTCCTAGTACAAAGTTCAACCATTAAGGGGGCTTATTTCACTTCTTCCAACAACCCATTTTTGAATTCTTCTTCCGCTATTTCAGTTTGTTTATAGTGTACCTTCTTGCCGGTAGCATTTAGTAACAGTTCATCTACGAAACGGTAATACTTGGGACGTTTGAACCTGGACAGCATCGGATGCCCTTTGCAATGCTCATTCAGTTCCTCAACGGTTAGGGAAGGATCTTCTTTCACTACATAGGCACAAATGACTTGACCCCACTTTTTGTGCTTCAGTCCGACTACCATGGAATCCCGCACCTTCGAATGTTCATTTAGTGCTTCTTCCACCTGAACCGGATAAACATTTTCCCCGCCGGAAATTAGCATATCATCCTTTCTGCTAACAACAGTTATATACTCATCTTTATCCCAAGTCCCCAGGTCACCACTATACATCCATCCTTTGTAATAACGATCAGTCGGCAGATTGATATAGGCGTAGGAACATTTTGCTGGGCACTGGAAGATAATTTCGCCTACTTCTTCACTATCACGAGCAACAAACTCATCCGGTTCGCCTAAGCGATCGGGATATACTTTTACCACTCTGGCATCGTCATCTGTACAGGACTTTCCGCAACTCCCTGCTTTATCGGGTAGGTCAAAAGGACGTAAAAAAGTATTCCAAAATGACTCCGTCGTTCCATAACCATTGAAAATATTTGGTGTCAGAACCTTTTGATAAGTTATGCAGGCTTCTCTTTCAAGGGGAGCACCCATCGTGACAATACCCTTTAAAGTTTGAAGCTCACGTGGAGCGGCTACTTGTAAATCATGTAACATTTTTAACACTGCCGGCACACCAATTAGAAAAGTAATGCCGTACTCCTGTACATAACTTAATACAGTCTTAGCATCGAAATTACGCAAGGGAATTACTGCCCCACCCATATAGAGCGTAGGGTTTGGTCCGCCAGAATACAAGCCGCCGCGGTGAAACCAGGGGGTCATGTTCATTGTTATATCCCGCGGTGATAAGGGGAAATGCATACCCACATCATGAGCGCTAAGCACGTCATTAATATTGTTCAATGGAACCCCTTTAGGCATTCCTGTCGTACCGGACGTATATAAGCGGGTGACCTCATCGTAAATGTGCGCCTGATAGGAAACCGTTGGCACCGTATCTGCCATTGCCCCCATGTAGTCTTCGAATCTCACTGCCCCAGGCAAAGGGTTGGAAGAGCTATAATCAACCATGACTACCTTTTCAGGTTTGTGTTTAGCCATCGCCAGTGCTTTTTGCACCGTTTCGCTCATCTCGGAGTCATAAACGAAGACCTTAGGTTTACTGTCATCAATAATAAAAGCGGTTTCACCAAAGGACAAACGGTAATTAACCGGGCAGGCAATAGCACCGATTTTCTTAGGTGCCAAGTACATGAGTACGAACTCAGAACAGTTAAAGAGTTGGAACATTACCACGTCGTTCTTCGTCACGCCATCCTGCAACAGGGCATTGGCAACTTTATTCACTTCTAAATCAAGTTCTGCATAAGTCCAACTTTTCTTTCTGATCGGACAGATCATAGCCTTCCTTCCGGCATAACGACGAGTGTTGCGCAAAAAACCATTGATGTAGGTATATTGATGCTCAAAGGTATCCTTAAACATGCTCACATCATAGGTGAAACTATTTTCAGTCATTCTCAATACTCCTCCTTAAACTAAATCTTTCATACTTTAGAGATGAATTCATAAAACCATTTCCCAGTGCCGGTGGTCTTTTGTACCTGCTACG
>JBMNTM010000100.1:0-6079 GCA_050945735.1 Desulfosporosinus sp. | reverse complement strand
TATATTTTTTTAAAGCAACGGCAAGTTGCTTTTTTTCATCACTTATTTCCTTAAAATGTAAAGTATTTCGATAAATAAGTAGTAATTGCCAACAAGTTACGAAGGTTTTTCAGAAAATATCACGAATTAGTATAATTGAGTAATATTTTTCCATTTACTTTTTGTTAATATGACTAATTATATAAATTTATTGAACTTTATGAAAAATATAAAAAACATTAGCCAATATGGTACTAAGCCTCAATAACGATTGGGGAGCACGCATGAGGAGGGATAAAAAATGAGTCTTTTCGGGGCCATTGATATTGGCGCCTCAGGCTTAACTGCGCAGCGACTGCGAATGGATCTTATTGCCAACAATATTGCCAATATTAATACTACGCGGACAGGAGAATTGACCCCTGCGGGAAATCCGGTACCTTATAGTCGACAGCTAGTCACGTTTGTCCCGCGTTCCCCGGCAACTCCCTTTGCGCAAGTGCTTGGGGAAACAATGGGCAGCCGTAAGCTGGGAAATGGCGTCCAAGTCGGGAGCATCTTTCGTGACGTTCAGGAACCTTTTCGTTTAGAGTATAACCCTTCTTCCCCGGATGCTGTAACCGTGGCGGAACCGGGCTTACCTGTAGGGTATGTGCGGCTGCCGAATGTGAATATTGTAACAGAAATGGTCAATATGATTTCTGCCTCCAGGGCGTATGAAGCGAATGTGACTGCTATCAATGTCAGTAAGTCTATGGCGTCAAAAGCACTTGAAATTGGAAAGGGGTAAGTAATAAATGAGCATTCAGCCAATTGTACCCATAACACCGCTGGGAGCATTAAGTCCGATCACTGCGACCGGTCTTGATAGCACACCGCAGATTGGTCCAGGAGATAAAGTAGATACGGATTTTTCTAAATTTTTAACGGATGCACTAAAGCAAGTTGATACACTACAAAAGAATGCTGATCTGGCCAGTCTGCAGTTAGCATTGGGTCAGGTAGATGATCTGTCGACGGTGATGGTCGCACTGGAAAAAGCAAGCTTATCTTTGTCCCTGACTGTGACAATACGGGACAAAGTGTTAGATGCTTACAATCAGATCATGCGCATGCAGATATAGTGAACTAATTCGATTATTTAATACGTTTTGAGTTTTAATTTTCAGGGGGTATGTATTTTTTATTTTAAAAATATTGATGAAAGGAGGAGTAGTTAGATGAATTTTTCTTGGGCCGGAATTCAGCAATCAGTACAGACCTTTTGGAATAAGCTTTCCCGCCCACAGAAAATAATTACGGTTGTTGCTCCTCTTGTTGTATTAATAGCTTTGATAAGCTTAATAACTTGGGCTGGACGTACTCAATATGTGGCACTTTTTACGAAGCTTAGTGATGAAGATGCCGGGGCGATCACCGCGAAACTGAAAGACTTTAAAGCGGATTACAAACTGGAAGATAATGGCTCAACCATCATGGTTCCGCAACAGTCGGCTGCTGAACTGCGTCTACAACTGGCTAGTGCCGGGCTTCCGGCGCAAAGTAAGTTTAGCTTTGACAATCTTGATACTATGCGTCTGGGGGAGACGGATGCCGATCGCAAATTGCGTTATATTTTCGGTTTACAGAATGAACTGGAAAATACATTAAAGACCTTAAATAATGTGCAGGATGCGCGTGTTCATATTGTAATACCTGAGCCCTCACTCTTTATCGAAAGTCAAAAACCCGCCACGACGGCGGTTACCTTGCAGCTTAAGCCGGGGACAAAACTCGGCGACGACCAGGTACGTGCGGTTGCTAATTTATTGGCCGGATCGGTAGAGGGACTGCAACCAGAGAATGTGACGATTGTGGATACCAGTGGAAATGTCTTATCGGATGTCTTAGGAAAAAGCGACGATCCTAACCGTCTCACAGGAACGCAATATCAGCTGAAACAAACAGTCGAAGAGGATACTCGCAAATCAGTCCAGAGTATGCTGGATCGAGTATTTAATTCGGGTAAGACTGTTGTCCGCGTCAATGCAACCTTAGACTTTGATCAGATCAAACGAATAATCCAGACAAATGGCCCCGGTGCAGTCGTGAGTGAGCAGACTACGACTGAAACTTCGACAAATGGTACGGCAGGCGGCGGCACACCGGGACAAGATGCCAATGGGATACCAACATATCCAACCGTAGCCACCCCGGTAAATTCGAGCTCCAGTAAAAACAGTACTACAAGAAACTATCAAGTAGACACCACGCAGGAAGAACAAATAGTAAACCCCGGTGCAGTAAAACGCCTTTCCGTGTCGGTGATGGCCGATGCGGATGCAATTACCCAGGACCAGCTTGCTCAAATTAGAACGATTGTGGCAGCGGCTGCGGGAATTGATGAAACGCGCGGCGATCAAATTCAAGTAGCGGCGCTTCCATTTAATAAAACAGATCTGCTTCAGGAAAAACTTGCCATGGAGAATGCCCAAAAACGGCAACAACTTCTCACTTTGCTTGGCATAGCAGCTGCCGTAGCGTTGGGTTTATTTTTGCTGATTATGTATCTGCGGTCTCGTGCAAAGAAAAAGAGTGCTGTGACGGAACTAAATGACTTGCAGCCGGTAGCGCTTAACGAGGCCGAACTACTGATGTCTCAACAGTTAGCCGAAGAAGAGGCCGAGTTGCTTGCGCAAAAAAATGCAAAGTCGGCTGAAGAAGTTGAAAGACAAAAGACCAAAGAATCAGTCGAACATTATTCACGCAATAATCCGGATGAATTTGCCCGGCTGATGAGAACTTGGCTGTCGGAGGAAAGTTAGATGGCTCAAATGTTAACGGGAATTAGAAAAGCAGCAATTCTGATGATTGCCTTAGGTGCAGAGAATTCTGCCAATGTAGTAAAACATCTTGATGATGCAGAAATAGAAAAGTTGACCCTGGAGATGGCCAATGTTGGTAATATACCACCGGAACAGCGGGATTATGTCGTCGAGGAATTTTATCAGATGTGTATGGCCAATGACTATATTTCCAAGGGTGGTATTGAGTACGCGCGTGACGTGTTGGAACGGGCTCTCGGAGAAACACGGGCGTTTGAGATTATTAGCCATTTATCTACATCTTTAAAGATGAGGCCCTTTGACCTTGTGCGGCGGACTGATCCCAAGCAGCTTTTTTCCTTTATACAGGGGGAACATTCACAAACAATTGCGCTGATTATGACACACTTGCCGGTTGATAAAGCGGCCACTTTGCTTTCCAGCCTTCCCCAGGATCGTCAGGCCGAAGTGGCCAAGCGCGTGGCGATTATGGGCAGAACGAGTCCGGAAGTGCTCAAAGAGATTGAGAAGGTTTTGGAACGGAAGATTTCCAGCTTAGCCCCGACTGATTATACGACTTCGGGCGGGATTCAAAGCATAGTGGATATCCTCAATCGGACGGATCCCGGTACGGTTAAAGTGGTCATGGATGCCTTGGAGATGGATGATCCTGAATTGGCGGAAGAAATCAAACGGCAAATGTTTGTCTTTGAAGATATCTTGGTACTTGACGACCGTGCTATTCAATTGGTCTTGCGCGAAGTAGATAATAAGGACTTAGGTCTCGCACTAAAAGGAACCAATCCGGAAGTTGTCAAAAAGGTACTGGTAAATATGTCTTCGCGGGCCGGTCAGATGCTTAAGGATGATATGGAATTTATGGGCCCGGTGCGGCTGCGGGATGTCGAAGAGGCCCAGCAACGTATTGTAAAGGTGATTCGCAAGCTCGAAGAAAGCGGCGCGATAGTTATTTCAATGGGGGGTAGTAATGAAATCATTTATTAGAGGACGAGTTGTGAAAAGTCGTGATGTCGAGGTATCCATGCCCTGTATGGTGGATAACAATAAAGAATTTCAAGAAATGCACACATGCCTGGCCGTTCTGAATGTAGAAACGAAGAATTATCATGCAGCAAGCCCCAAATCCCTTGGTTGGGTAGATACCGCAATGGGAACAAAGGAGCAAGGGAAAGCGGCAATGCTCCTGGCAGAGACCAATAATAGTGCGGCAAAGATTCTTGCCGCGGCCGACAAAAAAGCGGCAAAGATTCTTGCCGCGGCCAATGAAAAAGCGGCAATGATCCTGAAAAACGCAGAAAAAAGTGCCCAGGAGATGCGTGCTCAGACTGAAGCCGAATATGCTCGTTTGCGCAAAGAGGTTATAGAGACTACCCGGGCCGAGGTCTATCCGCAAGCAAAGGCCGAAGGGTATCAGGAAGGAAGGCAAGCCGGGGAAGCAGAGGGTAAATGTGCGTTCCAAAATGCTGAGCGGCTCTTCCGGTTGGCGCAGCGTGCATTACAAGAGGAATATGCTAAAGTTGACAAAGATTTACTTCATTTGGCGATAAAAATCGCCGAACGGATAGTACGCGCATACCTAACTGTTGAACCCGAGCGCTTAAGTGTCATTATTCAAGCCGTAACCTTGTTACCCAAGGAACGCCGCGGATGGAAGCTCCATGTTGCCCCGGATGATGCCTGTTGGTTGGAAAAAAATCAGCCTCCCTGTCCCTGTCCTTGGGTTATTGATGAGTCCCTGAGCCCCGGAGATTGTTTTTTGGAGTGTCAGGAGGGTTATTTTGATGCTCGCCTGGAAACCCAGTTAAATAAATTAGAACATACTTTGCGAGAGGAGCTTAAGCATGGGGACGTGGGACCAATTGAGGCAGGCGGTTGAACAAACTGAACCGATCTCCGCCCAAGGGCGGGTTTCCAAGATCGTTGGTTTGATGGTCGAATCAGCCGGTCCACGGGCTAGTGTGGGAGAATACTGCCATATCATCACGCGCAGCGGACGCGAACTGCCGGCTGAGGTGGTTGGTTTTCGGGATTCAACTACCTTGCTCATGCCTTTGGGAGAGCTTGAAGGAATTGCCCCGGGAGATCGTGTGCTGCCCCAGTGCCGGAAATTAACCGTTTCTGTGGGTCAAGGTTTACTTGGACGGGTTCTCGATGGATTGGGATATCCTATGGACGGGCGCCCGCTTCTGATCGAATCTGCCTACCCGTTGCAAAACCAACCCCCGAACGCGTTATTGCGTCCCCGCATTCGGGAGCCGCTCAGTGTCGGAGTTAAAGCCATTGATGGGCTGTTAACGATTGGTTGTGGGCAACGGATTGGCATCTTCGCCGGTTCCGGTGTGGGCAAGAGCACCTTGCTGGGGATGATGGCTAGAAACACTATGGCGGATGTCAATGTCATTGCTTTGGTTGGGGAACGGGGGCGGGAACTGCGGGATTTTATTGAGAAGGATTTGGGTGCGGAGGGTTTAGCTCGCTCGGTAATGATCGTAGCCACATCCGATCAACCTGCCTTAGTGCGTTTGAAGGCGGCTTTTACGGCGACAGCCATGGCAGAGTATTTCCGTGACCTTGGGAAGAATGTCCTGCTGATGATGGATTCTGTTACCCGTTTTGCCATGGCGCAACGGGAAGTAGGACTGACAATAGGTGAACCACCGGCAACCCGGGGATATCCGCCTTCCGTCTTTGCCCTCCTGCCGAAATTATTGGAACGTTCTGGTATGGCAGAGAGCGGTAGTATTACCGGGATCTATACGGTGTTAGTGGATGGGGATGATCACAATGAGCCAATTGCGGATGCAGTTCGCGGGATCTTGGATGGTCATATCGTTTTAACTCGCGAACTGGCCATGCAAAATAATTATCCTGCTATTGATATTTTACAATCTGTCAGTCGGGTGATGAACGATATCGTCAGTGAGGAACATAAGAAATGGGCGGGTATTGTGCGTGAGCATATGTCAGTTTACCGGGATGCCAAGGATTTGATCGATATTGGGGCCTATATACCGGGAAGCAATTCGAAGATTGATGCTGCCATCGCCCATATGGACGGTATTCGCACTTTCCTTCAGCAAGGAGTGGATGAGAAGGTTGGCTTTGAAGAGATGCTTCAGCAATTGAAAGGGATTGTTGAGTCGCCTGGGACTTAAACACTAGTATTTTCCTGACAAAAAAACTTAGTGTTGGAGGAGTAAAGAGATACTATGGCAAGATTTCGCTTTCGTTTGGAAGTAAGCAGCCGCCTTGCCGAACAGGCTTTGGAAAAGATC
>JBMNTM010000099.1:0-6083 GCA_050945735.1 Desulfosporosinus sp. | reverse complement strand
CAAGGTCGCAGTGGGGACGGCCGCTTCCCCGCCGACGATAATTATTTTTTCATATGATTGAAGCTTTGCTTTCGTCACTTCAGGGAGTGCCCGACTGTTGGTCAGCAGAATCGGCGTTTCCGTAAACCCGGCATAGGCGGAAATTGCCAAGGCATCCGGGAAATGTTCCCCGTTGACGAGAATTACTTGTTCGCATAGTTCCAAGTGTGCCGCCACTTTAACTGCCGTCTCATATTGGGTGAGCCCCGCAATTCTCTCGATGCTTTTCCCGGCATTTTGTAAATCATCAATAACCTTTGGCCCAATACAAGCTGTCCCACCAAGAACCACAATTTTCTGAGCGCCTAAGCGGTTGATCTCCTTGAGGACCTTTGGGTCAAGCGCATCCCGATGGTTAAGAAGAACCGGGGCATTCAAGCGATGCGAAAGCGGCGCGGCAACCAGCGCATCCGGAAAATTATCCGCTGTCGCTAAAATTACCGTATCGGCCTGCTGCCATCCGGACTTGGAAACCTCAATCGCCGTGTCTATTTGCCGCAGACCAAAAATGCGACTGGTCTCAAAGGCGATGCCGGAGGCATTGGCTGTACTTTGTCCGCTGAACCATAAGATGAAAACGAACACAAAAAGAAAACTAGCCTTACTTATTCGTGTCATCAAACGCCTCCTTTTTCAATAAAATATTTATACCCTTCGACTATACCCTTCGACACTACTTGCTTATTTCCTGCAAATATTTATCAGGACCTTTCGTCCTTATTTTTACATTTACTTAAACGACTCTCTTACTCGCTCGGCAATGTCTTCCCGTACCAAGAAGCAAAGAGAGAAGCTAAACCTGCTGGAATTTACGCAGACGTTTGGCATCGCTTTTCCCCTTTCGCCTTGCTTCCCTTTCGCATTGTTAATAATTGTCTGGCGGCGTTAAAGAGGACTTTTAGAAAGTACAGCGAAATAATTCAGATAAGGAAAGGGGACAATTACATGAAAGTGAAATTAATAACTAAGCGTTTAGTGTGTATGCTTTGTATTGCTTGTCTATTAGGAATAGGTTTATTTATGCCGCAACCGTTACCTGTCCAAGCCGAATCAACCATCGAACGCCTGGCGGGAAATACACTCTACGATACGGCACTCGCCATCTCTAATCACGGCTGGGACAAGGCGACAAGCGTTGCCCTGGCCAACGGAGAAAACTTTCCGGATGCCTTGGCAGGCACGGTACTTGCCCAGAAAATAGGGGGGCCCTTGCTTTTGACCCCTCCCAAATCTCTTTATCCTTCTATCCTCCCGGAACTTAAGCGCCTCGGGACTGAAACGGTCTACTTGCTCGGCGGAACAGCAGCCATCGATCCCAGTATTCAGGAAATCCTCCAGGACAATGGCTATCGTATTAAACGACTGGCAGGGTATGACCAATACGGAACGGCAGCAGCCATTGCTTCCGAAGTGTCTGCGCAGAGTTCAACCGCTTACCTGGTTTACGGACAAAATTTTCCGGATGCGCTGAGTATCTCCTCGTACGCCGCGAGCAAAGGCATTCCCCTTCTGATGACCAAAAGTTCACATGTACCGCCTGAGACTATTCAAACTTTAAAAGAACTGGGGGTCAGTCAAGTCACGCTCATCGGGGGAACAGCCGTGATCAGCGATGCCGTTGTTGAGCAGCTCCAAAGCTTACCTCAACCTGTTCAGGTGCAGGAGCGGATTGCCGGGTTTGACAAGTACGATACAAATACCGCTGTCTTACGCCAGTTAATGTTTGATCCATCGCTCGTCTACGTTGCCACCGGGGAGAATTTTCCGGATGCTTTGACGGGTGCAGCGCTGGCGGCGCAAAGTAATCATCCGATTGTCCTGGTACCAAAGACTGTGCCGCTCAATGCCACAACCTTGAGTTATTTAAATGAACGACGCACCGCCGGTGCAAGCTTTATCATCTTCGGCGGCTGGGGAGCGATTCCCGCAAAGGTAGAAGATGTCATCCGGACCGGAAAGGTCTTGGCAAGGATCTCGCTGCAGTATACGCAGGGCTCAGCCCTGGAAGGCAATATGGGAATGCTGCGGCAAGTGCAAATGATTCCCTCTCCGGCCACCGATTATGTGGATCTGATCGCCCCGAGCTGGTATTATCTCAATGACGAAGCTGATGGCACCATTAGCAGTACCTGGGACAGCCACGCCGCGGATTTTAAAACCTTTGTCGATTATGTCCACGCCCGAAATCTGAAAGTACTGCCCATGTTAAGTGCGACCTGGGCTACACCGGCTACCGTAGATACTGTTCTCACATCAGCCGCGAAACGGGAGATCCTGATCAATCAAATCTGCGAGCGGATTCAGACGATCAACGCCGATGGCATCGTCATCGACTTCGAACTCTTTAGTTCTTCCACCGGGCCGAGCCTGACCCGCTTTATGCAAGAGCTTTATCCCAGGCTGCATGCCCAAAATAAACTTGTTGTGATCGCCGTGATGGCGAAAACGCCTTCCACGCCTTGGCTGGACCGCTTTAACTACTATGACCTATCCCAAACCGTTGATTACCTGCACATCATGACCTATGATTATCATACCGGCACTCCCGGGCCCATCGCGCCGCTTCAGTGGATGAATCAAGTCATTCAGTATACCAAGAGCCAGGGTGTTGATCTGCATAAGGTACTCCTGGGGATTCCTTATTATGGGGCAGACTGGTGGGCAATTAACCCCTCTGATCCCTTAGATCCCAATAATTATTCCAAAGCGAATCGCCAATCGCGCGGCTTATACGCCCTTGAGGGAAACAACCCGCACAGCACCAGTGACGATATTAACGGGGCCATGGATCTGCTGACCGAGCACAACGCTGTTTTGCACAGGGAGCAGACCGTCCCCTACTTCACTTACACGGTTGACGACAAGTATCACCGCGTCTATTTTGAGGATGCTGAAAGCTGGGATGCCAAGCTCTCCCTTCTTGCCCAGTACCCGCTCGGCGGGATTGGAGCCTGGTCCTTACATTGGACCACAAATCCGGATACTATTAATCAACTCTTCCCTTTGCTAAAACAACATTTGCGCTAATAATTACATTAAAGCTTCACTGGAAAAAAAGAAGGGCAGTTCACTAATTAAATGAACTGCCTTAAATTTGCTTTAAAAAGTCAAGTATTACATCTGGGCATTTGCTTGACTAACTTATTTAACAGTCATTATTTTTACTGTAGCCTCTGTATCTGTTGCAGTACCATCACCTAATTGCCCATACTTATTATTTCCCCATGCCCATAACGTGCCATCTCCGGTAATCGACAAACTATGAAAATCACCCGCCGCTACCATCTTTACTTCGCTCATTATTTGCACAGGCGCATATACATTCGTTTTGTTACCATTTCCAACCTGTCCGTGTTCATTATATCCCCAAGCCCAAAGGGTTCCATCTTCCTTAATCGCTAGTGAATGCAAGGCACCGGCCGTTATACTTTTTACCCTGTTGATAATTTTAACAGGTGTCAGATTATTATCCGCTATGTCATTACCTAGTTGTCCATAGTCATTGTTTCCCCAAGCCCACAGTGTGGCATCTTTTTTACTGCCAGAGTATGTATCGCACCTGCTTTCACACTTCTAACATCACTTAATACCTGCATCGGGACTGATTTATTTGTCGTTGTCCCATCACCCAATTGACCAAATTCGTTGTACCCCCAAGCCCACAGCGAGCCATCTTCCTTAAGTAGTACGCTGTGTAAAAAACCTGCGGATAGCATCGAATTAGAAGGTGTTTCGGCAATATCTTTAGCTGCTTTTTCAGAAGATGAATCAACAGATGAATCAGGAACAGCTTTAGAATTGCCGTTTCCGCATCCCGTTATTATCAATAATGTGCAAATTATTAGAAATAAAAAAATTTTTTCACAATGTCATCCTCCTTGATAGTAAATATTTAGGCAGTATACCAGAAACAATGAGCGGCATTTTCTCTAATCACGTTCGGATTATGGTCTCGTATGCCAAGCAATGCCCTTGCTTAAAACCATTCAAATTGGTAATATTTATAAAGGATTTAATGAAAGAAGAGGGAGTCTTAGAACTACTAGTTATCGGAAAACTAGAGAAATATGAGGTGGCGTTTTGTTAGTATTACTAACGATCTTTAATTCTGTACTCATGGTAACAGGCCAAACCTTATGGAAGCTGGGAGCCGCTGGCAAGGAAATTCACAACCTGGGTCAGCTCCTGCGCCTGTTCTTAAGTCCATATGTAATTGCCGGTCTGATGGTGTATGCTGTTGCTTCCGGTCTGTGGATTTATATATTAAATAAAGGTGAGTTAAGTTATGTTTATCCCATTCAGAGTACGGCTTTTATCTTTGCCTTGATAATTGGGACAACATTTTTTAAGGAACAGCTGACAACCACGAAGATTATCGGCGTCATAGTGATTTGCCTCGGAGTCATCATTATCACACGAAAGTAGGAATCCGCATGTGGAAAGCGGTTAAATACCTGCCGGAGAATCTAGCAGAGACAATCGAAATGACACGGGAGTATTACGGGGATTCCTGGATTTCCGACCCCGCATTCTTAAAATGGCAGTATGAAGCCAACCCAGCCGGCCCGGCGCTCATTCAATTAGCCCGCGATGCGGAAACAGAGCAACTTGCCGGTCAATATGTTGTTATTCCGATGCGTTTTAAAGTAAGTGAGCAAACAATTATCGGGACCCTCTCCTTAAATACCCTTACCCGTCAAATCTTCTCCGGACAAGGGATTTTCACAGGCTTAGCCAAAGTTGTTTATCAGCACTGTGCGGATCAGGGAGTGAAATTTTGCTATGGGTTTCCCAATCCGAATTCCTACCCGGGGTTTACGAAAAAACTAGGGTTTACTGATCTCGGAAATGTCCCGCTCTTACTCCGCCCCTTAAATCCCAAAGCCTTGGTGCGGGAAAAATTCGGGCAGTGGCTTGCGCCGCTGGCACTCCCTTTTCAATCTATCTTCCGGGTGAAAGACCACTCCGATGACAGTTATGAAGTTTATCCGCTCACCGCCTGCAATCTCGCCGCGTTGGATCTCTTCTGGACTAAAATCCAACACAAATACCCGATCATGGGAATCCGCGATGCGGACTATCTGCGCTGGCGCTATTTTGACATTCCCCTGCGTGACTATCAAGTCTACGGAGTTCGCCGCAAAAGCAGTTCTGCACTCCTGGGCTATATTGTCGGACGCTGTACCGAAGTAGCCGGGATGTCTTGCGGGATGATCGTCGACTTCCTGGTCTCTTCGGACCAGCCGGCCGCAGGAAAGGATCTTCTCAATCGTCTCCTGCGTTTCTTTGTCGCAAACCACATGAATTTAGCCGGTTCCCTGATGCTCCCGCACACAGAAGAATATCGCCTTCTCAAAGCCGCGGGCTTTTTTACTTGTCCAAAGATTTTGGAACCGCAGCCCTTCCCGGTTGTTTACCGCCGCTTTAGTCCCTCCTTAGGAGTAGAAACCGCAAAAGCGGACCCGTTTTTGCGGTTAAAGCACTGGTTTTTAACCATGGGAGATTACGATGTAATCTAAATATTGTATCGTAATGATTGTATCGTAATACTATAGAAACTTACTGTCTACGCCGGACGTAACTGGATTAAGTATGTCTGCGCTGGACGAAAGCAGGGTTAAGGTTATGCAGAATATATTAACCATCGACTTGGAAGAATGGTTTCACGCCAATTATCATGACGACGTATTTGATCCCCATAAGACCTATGAAGTACGGATTATCCAAAATACCGAACGCCTCTTGGCGCTGTTTGCTGAACACCAGGCCAAAGCTACCTTCTTTGTCCTCGGTCATGTCGCGGCACAACACCCTTCGTTAATCCGGAAAATTGCCGAAGCAGGACACGAGCTTGCTTCCCACGGCTATGCACATCAGCTCATTTATCAACAAACCCCGGCGGTATTTAAAGAGGACGTCAGCCAAGCCAAAAAGCGCGTTGAAGATCTCGTGGGCAAAAGCGTCAAAGGATACAGGGCACCTTCCTGGTCGATCACCGCAAAATCGCTCTGGGTCTGGGAAATCCTGGAGGAATTGGGCTTTTT
>JBMNTM010000098.1:0-6185 GCA_050945735.1 Desulfosporosinus sp. | reverse complement strand
TATAAAGGATTTTTCTTTATTTTTCAGCATTTATGCGATATTTCTGCAGCTTTTAGCCAGTTTTTTCGATATAGCTCTTTGATTCTAAACTTGACAAATTGTTTATTATTTTATGCAACGACAGTGATAAATTATATATATTTTAATGTAGTCTTGTTAAAACATTATCTTATGTATAATGTTCGACAGATGTTTGAACAAATTATTTCGCTCAAAAAAGAAGCACTCCGAATGATTTCATTCTTCTGAGTGCTTCTTGCTATTTACCTAATCTACCAACGGCTTCTTTGGACTTCATACACCGAGCCGTTTTTACCTTATGCTTCAAATTAGCTTATGCTTCAAAGCCAAGAAACTAATAATCCATTGGATTTAATTTCTCTACCATCACTGGGTTTTTCCAGATCCTTTGGCGTGTTCTGCTAACCACTGTTCCGCAGCGTAATTTAACGACATGGTTCTTACATCTTCCCATACATAGTCTGCTACGGACAACAAGCGTAAATCAAACTCCTTAAAATACTGCCCGCAAGCTTCGCAAGTCACCACCTCAACCCCAGGAAATTCCTTAGAATTCAGATAGTATTGCTTAGATGCTTCTTCATTTCCGCAACGTATACAGCCTACACGCATCGTTGGCCATTCCTGACCGCAAAAGGTACAGTGCAGGAAGCGTTTTCCGTTTGACGGAGTGATTACAGAAAGCGTGACTGTCTCTCCACATACCGGACAAACTGCACTTCGATAGGATGGTTCAATCGGATGATCATGCAATGGGGCTTTAGTGCGAAGAAGATTTGCTATACCGATTAAGGCGATCTGCAGAGTGCTCAAAAGCTCTGGGTCTGACACAGGTTGACCAACTTTAAATTCTTTCCATGTTTCCCTTAAGACTGATTCGGGAACACTTATTTCCCTAACCCGGTTTAACCTTTCCCAGAGTTCTAAAACCACCCTCTCTGGAAAATCCTCAAGCGGGAAGTAAGGAGGATTCTCCGCTGAACTCAATTCTGCCATCCAGAAAGAACCCCGCTCATCTTGCCAGCGACAAACTTCTTCGTTCAGGAGGCCGTAGATCTGATAAGCCTGTTCCATCGTTGTGTCAATAGCATTTTCTGACTTATGCATAGAATTGTTTTTATCCATTAAAAGGAGCTCCCCCTTACATTTATCCTGAGTCTCCCACCAATTTACAAGTGGAAGTGTTCCGAATCAATTTCTTATTTGCTTAGTTAGAGCTTAGTTTAAGTTTTGCTCATTCTTTATTCTGTCATACCATTTGCCATAGTGATGTTTCGCAAAGCTTGTTTTTACATATCCAGTGATTATGCCCTTAAGAGCTGGGTTAGACTTCGGGTGGATAATCGCTAAATACATATGCCCGGTGATCGCCGTTGCCATTATAAATGCTGCAAGATCATGCACCGGATAAGCCCAACGGACTAAACCGGCAGGAAAATGCGGTGCAAACCACATAATGAACCCACTTATCGCGATGAAAAAGGAACCAAAAATGGTGAGCAAGGAGTTGATTTTTTCTCCCCCATTATACTTATCTTGCGGTGGGAACTTCCCATCAGTATTTCCGCCGAAAAACTCCTGCGGAAAGGTCATAATGTGTTGTATATCAGCTTTCCCCCAAGTAAAGACTGCTTTTATCCAATACCAGTGACCTTTTGTATCTCCAACAAAGAACAACAAAAGGACTACAACAACAGATATAACCGCTACAACACGGTGAATGAGCCGACAAGCTGCAAGTCCGCCAAAGATGCCCGCCACCGGTGCGAAAAAGGTACCCAATATACTTAGTCCGGTAAAGAGCAGGATAAAGAAAGCAACGGCATGAACCCAATGTGCTAAACGTTCTTGTCCGGTAAAACGCAAAGTTTTATCTCCGCCGAGTACCTTTTTAGTTGGATTCTTGGTTTGAGGATTAATTGCCATTAGTGTTTCCCTCCTTTCTCATCATCATCACCCCTGTTGCGATAATTCCCGTGTAAGAGGTTGCCGATAGCCCCCACAACCACAGCAGCTGCTGCGGCACCCCAAACATATTTTCCAAGCGGATGAACTATATCCTTCCAAACGGTCAGCGAGAGCGGAGTTGTTGGATTAACCGGCAGGCCATAGAACTCTGGGCTATCCATTAATAAATAGAGATACGTCATACCGCCCATTTCTGTTTCTCCATAGAGCTGTGCCTTGGGATTAGTCTCTTGAACCTCAGCAAGACGTGCCTTGGCTTTAGCCAACTGAGCACCATGTTCCCCGAAACTTAACGCACCCGGTTGACAGGTATTGACACACGCTGGAAGAAGGTTGTTTTCAACTCGCTCAATACATCCCGTACATCTTACAGCTTTCTTCGTGACTTCATCGACCTTGGGAATTCCAAACGGACAGTTTGTTGTACAATAACCGCAACCAATACATTTTTCCTCATCAACTTGCACATAGCCTGATTCTGTCTGATAAATTGCTTTCTGGGGACAAGCCTTCATGCACGAAGGTTCAGCACAGTGGAAACACTGGTGTTTAAACATACGGAAATTCATTTTTCCATTCTCATATTTTTCATGGAAGCTGACATAAGTCCAGGTTTTTGGCGTGGTTTCTTTTTGTGACTGAAAGCTTGTAATCAGCTGGGTCTTTTCGGCCGGAAGCTCGTTCCAAGCTTTGCATGCAACGGAACAGGCTTTACAACCTGTGCACAATGAAGTATCAACAAAAACCATTTTCTTTGTTGTCATTGTTATGCCCTCCTTATATTGACTAGGCAAACTTTGTACTCCGGAGTCCCTGCTCCCGGATCCAAGGCAGCCATTGTCAAATTATTTGTACTTGGGCCAGGACTTAAGCTGGCAAAACCCCAGCTCCACGGCATTCCGATGGTTTCTGTATCTTTGCCATGCACTTTGTAAGTTTGAAGACGATCTGTCACTAAGGCACGGACTTTAACCTTACCACGTGCCGAAAATACCTCAACAAAATCCCCATCTTTAATACCAAGTTTTTGACCTAAGTTTTTGCTGATTTCTGCAAAAGGTTCGGGCATAATTTCATTCAACCAAGGAATATTTCTGGTGATGCCACCGGCGCAGAAATGCTCTACAATGGCATAGGTGGTGAGAATATAAGGATATTCTTCCACTTTGCCAATTTCCGTGGAGATAACCGGTGCAAGAGGACTCTGCGATACTTTTGGATGCAAGATATTTTCTGTTACACTTTCAACCGGTTCATAGAATTCCGGCATTGGTCCATCTACACACATTCCGGCATTACGAGTCGGAATAGCAGGCGAGCCGTCGGCAGGAGGAGTTGCCGGAACGCCACTGGTATAGGAAGCCAGGAATAAGCGGCCAACGCCCTCCGGATTCATGCGGAAAGCTTGTTTTCCTTCCGGTGTATCAGGTCCTTTGGTTTTATCTACTACGTCAGGACCATCATTGCCGGTCCATTCACCTTTGGCAGCATCCCACCAAATCAGTTTGCGCTTAGGGTCAACCGGTTGTCCCTGAGCGTCACAAGAAGCCCGATTATAGAGTACACGAATATTTCCCGGCCAAGCAAAAGCAAAGTTCTTATTCAAAGCAAGAGTATCTGCCGGATCGCTTTGACCACGACGGGCGGCCAAGTTGCCGTTTCCGGTTACACCGGCATAAATCCAACAGCCGGTGGAAACAGTACCAATTGGGGCATTCAAGTACTCCCCTATGCTGGCGGTAAGTTTACCCGTAGTGTCATTATAACCATTGAGCTCCTGCAGCACTTTTAACGGGCTTGCTTCATGGTGGCCATCATCATAATCCCAATTAGCCTTTAAAATTGTCGCATCTTTAGGATCGGTGCTGCCGGCATAAAGCTCGCGTACTTTAACAAAAATATGATCCAAAATATCCAAATCCGGTTTTGAATCATTAATCGGCTTAACCGCAACCTCTTTCCATTGAATTAAGCGGGAAGAGTTGGTCATCGTCCCGGCTTTTTCATAAACAAAAGCTGCCGGCAGGAAGATAACCTCAGTCTGCACATCCGCTGGATTTACACCAGGTCTGCGCCAAAACTGAGCCGTTTCAGTTTCAAAGACATCAACGACAACCGCCATTTCCAGTTTATCATAGGCCTGCCCCACCATCTTTACGTCCGGTATGGAAACCATAGAGTTGGAACCAATACTAAACAAAAGTTTAAATTGGCTACCCATCTTTTCATACATTTTAACAAATGTTGGAGCATTAGCAGGATTGAGCTTAGGTAATAAATTATAACAATAGTCATTTTCAGCAGTAGCATTGCTGCCAAACCATGCCTTGAGCTGTGCAACCAATGGTTTATGCATAACAGCTCCATTTTTAACCGCATAATCACGCAGGGTTTTTTCTGCGTTGGTGGGATAGGGCAAATACCCCGGCAAGTTAGTAATAAGATTAGCCATATCGGTAGAACCTTGAACATTGGGCTCACCACGCAGTGCTTGGATACCACCACCGGCTTTACCAATGTTGCCCAAGAGCAGCTGTATAACCGCGTAAGCGCGGATCCCTTGCACCCCGGTTGTATGTTGGGTCATACCCAAGGCATAGAAAATACTGCCCGGTCTTCTTGCGCAAAGCATATCAGCGATTTCCTTGATTTTTGCAGCCGGTATCCCGGTGATTTGTTCTGCTACATCAAAGTTATATCTGGCAAAGTGGGCTTTGATTTTTGCAAACACGCAGTCGGGATCATCCAGATTGGCAGCCTTTACCGGCTTATTCTCCGCATCAAGCTGATATCCCCAGGTTGCATAGGAGTATTTTTTTGTATTGGCATCAAAGCCGGTAAACATACCTTCTTCAAATTTAAAATCTTTATTAATTTTAAAGAGTGCATTCGTGAAATTCGTAACATAAAATTCATCATATTGTTTTTGTTCAATAATATAATTAATAATTGCACCTAAATAGGCAATGTCGGTTCCCGGACGGATTTGGGCGAAGATATCCGCCTGCGAAGCGGTACGCGTAAAGCGTGGGTCAACAACAATCACTTTGGCGCCTTTCGCCCGGGCGCGATTAACCCATTTCATTGCAATAGGATGATTTTCGGCACAGTTACTGCCGGCAATTAAAAAGACCTCGGAATTTTGCATATCCGACCATGAATTGGTCATTGCACCACGGCCAAATGAAGGTGACAAACTTGCCACCGTGGGAGCGTGTCATATACGGGCCTGGTGTTCGTTATAAGGTGAGCCGAGCAGACGGCAAAGTTTCGATATGAGGTAACATTCTTCATTGTCAACCTCAGCAGAACCAAGGAAAGCAATTCCTTCAGCCCGGTTGACGGTAACTGTTTCTTTATTACCGGTTTTGGGATTAGTTATTTCTTCAGTGCTTACCCAGGTTTTGTCCCGCACTTCTTTAGTTTTCTTGGCTATACGCTCAATTGCATCTTCCCAGGAAATATATTCCCATTTGTCAGAACCCGGGGCACGATACATAGGCTGTTTCGGACGGTCAGGTGAATTTGCTACGCTCACCAGACTAGCAGCCTTTGGACAAAGAGTTCCCTCATTGGTTGGATTATCAGGATCACCATCCAAATGAATCATCTTGCCATCTTTCACATAACAGAGTAATCCACATCCCCCCGAGCAGAAGTGACAAATGCTCGGGATCTTTTTGGTTCCTTCAAGTTTTAAAGCATACCCTTTAGCCTCCGCAACTGCGGGATCAAAGCCCAAACCAGCAGCAAGGCCAGCGATGGTCAGCCCTGAAAGCTTAAGGAAACCACGACGAGAAACATCCATCTCTTTTTCCTCCCCTACTAATTGCTTTTAAAAATACCTATTTCCTGTTATCCCCCATCCTTTCGTTCAATACATTAAAAATGTGGTAAAGAAATTTTCATAGGAATTGTCCCATTCCATCTAGTATAGCTTATATCTTTTTTTACATTTAGTCCACTGTTGTGTTCATTAAGTAAATTAAAAAAAGTCATGTACATAAAAGAAAACTTGCGCTAATCAAGCCTTGAAGCGATGAATAAGGATATTTTAGTATAGCTGAAGGTATGAATGTAAAAATGGACCTTTCAGCAATTATTAAAAAAGTTCTAACCTTTATAAGAGCATTCCTGTAATGCTTAACAGAGGTCTTTGAAAAAAGAGACGCCAGTCAATTACAATTGAATTGTGC